>NZ_JACGMO010000149.1:0-17250 GCF_015354745.1 Micromonospora sp. S-DT3-3-22 | reverse complement strand
CCCGGCGCAGCCGGCCCGGCGAAGGACGGCGTCACCGGTACGGCCGGGGCGGCCTGGCCGGTGGGAGCCGGGGCCGGGCTGGTGGGGGCCGCCCCGGGCGGGTGGCGCGGCAGCCCTTCCAGGTGCCGCACCAGCGCGCCGACGTCGGGGTGGTCGAACATGGCCACCGGATCGACGTCCAGTCCCTCGCCGGCCAGCGCGGCGGAGACCTCGACGGCCATCATCGAGTCGAGCCCCAACTCCAGCAGGTTGTCGTCGGGCGACACCTGGTCGACGTGCAGGGTCCGCTTCAGGATCGCCGACAGCGCCGGCCACAGCCGGGTGTCGACAGGGGTCACAGGGGTCATCTGGTCGTCCTCCGGTTCGTCGACTGCGGACACGACGTAGTTCGCGGGAGCCAGTTCGATGGTGTGCCGCAGCAGCGCGATGCCGTCGGCGACGGTCAGCGCCGGGATGCCGCGTGCCGCTGCGGCGTCGGCGATCCCCGCACCCATGCCGACGCGCCACAGGCCCCAGCCGAGGCTGTACCACGCCTCCCCACCGGCCCGGCGGCGCGCGGCGTAGCCGTCGAGGTAGGCGTTGGCGGTCGCGTACGAACTCTGGCCGAGGTTGCCGTGGGTCGCCGAGATGGAGGAGAACAGTACGACGAACCCGGGCCGCGCGTCGGCGGGGAACGCCTCGTCGAGCGCGTGCACCCCACCGATCTTCGGCCCGAACACCTCGTCGATCCGTTCCGCCGACAGGCTGCGCGCCAACCCGTCGCGGAGCACTCCGGCGGCGTGGAAGACCCCGTCGAAGGGCTCCGCGCCGCGCAGCACGTCCGGCAGCGTACGGACGTCGGCGGTGACGACCCGCAGGTCGCAGGCGGCGGCGAGGCGGTCCAGCCGGTCCCTGGTCGGCCCCCCGGTCGGTGCCGTGCGACCGACCAGGGTGAGGTGGGCGCCGCCCGCGCCGGCCAGGAACTCCGCCACGTGCAGGCCGATGCCGCCCAGGCCGCCGGTGACGAGGAACCGGCCACCGGCCAGCGGCCGGGCCGACCGCCCGGGTACGGCCGGCGCCGCCGGGTGGGTGGGGGCGTACCAGGAGCCGTCACGCCAGGCGAGTTCCGCCTCGCCGTGCCGCACCTCGTCGAGGGTCGGTGGCGGGGTGCCGCCGCCCAGGCCGATGTCGACAAGGCGTACCCGGGCCTGCGGGTGCTCGATCCGCAGGGTGCGTGCCAGGCCCCACAGCGCGGCCTGCCCGGGCTCGACCGGCTCGTCCCCGGTGACCTGCTGGGCGGCGCTGGTGACGATGGTGACGGCGGGCATCGGTGGCTGGGCCGCGAGCCGCCGGACCAGGGTGAAGACGCCGTGCAGCAGCGCGACGGCCCCGGCCCGGTCCCGCACGGCGCGTGGGGCCACGTACACCACCTCGGCGGGCGGCGTCTCCGCGCGCGCCCGGTCGAGGTGGGCGTCGTGCAGGTCGGCCGGGGTGAGCAGGAGCGGCCCGCCCTCGTACGACTCGACACCGGGCTCCCCCGACACCACCCAGATGCGGCCCGGTTCGGTGGCCGGTTCCGGGGTGGGGACGACCGGCCGCCAGGTCACCGTGGTCACCGACCCCGCAGGCACCGGCTCGGCGGGAGGCGGGCTGGCGGGAAGCGGCTCGGTGGACACCGGCTCGGCGGGAGGCGGGCCGACGGGTGACGGGCTGGCGGAAGGCGGGTCGGCGGGCAGCGGGGTGGGGCGGGTCGACGGGGGTCGCCGGGGGGTGGCCGCCGGGGCGGTGGTGGGGCCGGCCGCCTTGAGGACGATCCGGTCCAGCTCCAACAGCACCTCGCCCTGCTGGTTGCAGACCGTGGCCCGCCCGCGCACCGCGCCGCCGGCCCCGCCCGCCGGGTCGGTCCGCTCGACGAGGGCCAGCACGGTGCCGGTGACCGGGCGGCGGGCGGTGATCCGCCCGACGTACCAGGGCAGGCAGGCGCCGGCGGTGCCGTCGTCGAGCATCCCGAGGCACTGGAAGACGCTGTCCAGCAGCGGCGGTGGGACGAAGTGCCGGTCGGTCAGCCCACCGGACGCGCGGAGCACGGCCAGGATCCGGTCGGGCCCCCGGTGTGCGGCGCGGATCGCCTGGAACGTCGGGCCGTACGCGATGCCGCTGGACCGCCGCCACTCGGCGACGGCGGAGAGCGGCACCTCGTCGACGCAGCCGGCGCGCAGCCCCGCCACGTCCCGGTAGCTCGGCGGGGCCAACGCGCTGCGGGTGGCCCGGGCCCGGCTGTGCAGGACCGGGCCGGACCCGTCCGGCTGCCACGAACCGAGCGTGCACTCCCCCGCCGGGGTGAGCACGGTCTCGATCTCGACCGACCCGCCCGGCGCGACCGGCAGCGGCACGAGGAACGCCACCTGGTCGAGACGCCAACTCCCGCCGTCGTGGGCCGCCGCGCAGGCGCTGAGCATCGCGTCGAGCTGCGCCGCCGCGGGCAGGACCGGCGTGTCGCCGATCCGGTGGTCGCGCAGCACCGGGTGGTCGGCGGCGAGCGGCGTACGGGGGCCGTTCACAGCCGGAGGTCGAATCTGTCCGTGGCCAGCACCTGGCCGTTGACCTGGATGTCGACGAGGTGCTCGCCGGGGTAGTAGCGCCGGGTGGAGACCTCCCGGACCGGGTGCGACTTCTCCACCGTCCGGCGTTCGCCGGGGCCGAGTTCCAGCGTGGTCAGCTTGAAGACCTTGGGGATGCGTTGGCCGTTCTTGCGGACGTGGTGCACGACGTAGTCCACGGTGACGGTGTGCCGGCGGCTGTCGGTGTTCTCGACGTCGAGGCGGATCATGGTCGACTCACCGAGCGCCAGGGTGCGCGGGTAGAGCCCCATCGAGGGCACCCGGATGTGCTCGCCGCCGGTGACGCCCACGATCGCCAGCGCCTCCTGGTTGCCCTTCTTGACCAGCGTGCGCAACGCGTGCCGGACGATCCAGGTGGTCTCCGGGGTCGGGCTCTCCTGCGACCAGCGCAACGCGGTGGCCACCGCGACGTCGGGCGAGTCCTTGGAGATGTCGTTGAGGTTGTTCGCCACCGACTTGCGCACGTACTCGGAGGGGTCGCTGCGCAGCGGTTCGAGGATCTCCAGTACGGGCTGCGGGTCCCGCACGAAGGCGGTGAGCGTACGCGCCCAGGGAAGCCGGGGACGCACGCCCTCGCTCGCCATTCTCCGGACGTTGTGGCTGGGGTCGCGGGCCCAGTCGGCCATCCGGGCCATCGTCAGCTCGTAGTGCTGCTCGATGAAGGGGCGGATGGCGTACTCGGCGGTGTGCCGCTTGGTGATCTCGACCAGCGCGTCGAGGGACACCTCCGGGTGGTCCAGGCCGTACTCCTCGACGAACCGGGCCACCGGCATGAGGTACCAGCTCACGTTGAACATCCCCTCGCCCTCGGCGAGTTCCTCGCCGAGGATGGCCAGGAGGATCTTCACGCTCTCGGGGTAGTCCTCGGGGAGCCGGCTGCGCAGCCCCTCCGCCAGGACGAGGACGCGGTCCTTCAGCTCCTTTCCGGGAATGCGACGCTCCACCTCGGCGGTGTACTCCTCGACGTCGAAGTCCGGGTGGACCTCGCGGATCTTTCCGCCGATGAGGCGGGCGGCGTCACCGTTGAAGTGACGCTTGAGTCCGTATTCCGTAGTCATGACATCCGGTCCTTGTCGACGTAGTTTTCCCGGGCGGGCGGATAGAGGTGGATCTTACGTTCGAGTGGCTCCCGCCTCACGGATGCCGGCCGGGCGGAGGCGGCATCCGCCACCTCGTCCGCTCCACCGTGGACCCAGAATCTCTGCCGTTGGAAGGGGTAGGTGGGAATGGTCGTGGTGCGGTGTCCCTTACCGTGATGCACCCCGGCCCAGTCGATATCACCCAGACCCCGGCTGTAGAACGACGTGACGGCCGTGTGGAGCTGCGTCTGGTCGTCGTGGTCCCGTCGTAGCGTCGGCAGCCAGGTCAGATCGGTGTCGGTGAGGGTCGCCCGCGCCAACCCGGTCAACACCGGATGCGCGCCGATCTCCCAGAACACCCGCCCACCAGCCGCATACACCGCCTCAACCGCCTCAACGAAACGCACCGGCTGACGAATCCCCGACCCCCACAACCGACCATCGGCCACCGACCGCGCATCATGCCAACCACCCGTCACCGTCGATGCGAAACCAATCCGCGGGGGCGACACCACCACCTCACCGAACGCCTCCGCAAACGGCCCCACCGCACCCGCCATCACCGACGAATGAAACGCATGACTCACCGTCAACCGCTGCGTCCGCAGCCCCGACCCGGCACCGAACGCCTCCACCGCCTCGACCGGACCGGAGATCGTCACACTGCGCGGGGCATTCAACGCCGCGATCTCCACCCCCGGGAAGGACGGCAACACCGCCTCCACCGATCCGGCGTCGGCGAACACCACCGCCATCGCCCCGTCCGAGGGTTGCGCCTGCATCAACCCACCCCGCACCACCGCCAACCGCAACACCTCCGGCAACGACAGCACCCCCGCCGCCCACGCGGCCGTCAACTCCCCCACGCTGTGACCCACCACCAGACCCGGGCGTACCCCCCACGCCTGCAACAGCCGCACCAACCCGACCTGCACCGCCACGATCCCCACCTGCGCAAACCGCGTCTGCACCAACTCACCGCCCCGCTCCCCGAACACCACCTCCCGCAACGGCACATCCGAACACGACGCCACCAACTCGGCGCACTCCTCGAACGCCGCCCGGAACACCGGCTCCGCCCCATACAACCCCGCCGCCATCCCCGGGTACTGCGAACCCTGACCCGAAAACAGGAACACCGACACCGGCGGCTGATTCGACAACCGACCCACCGGCCGATCCCCACCCGCCACCAAGTTCAGAGCACCCGCCAAACCCGACCCGTCAGAACCCTGCACCGCCACCCGGAACCGATGCGACGCCCGACCCACATTCGCCGTGAAACCCACATCACCCACCACGGACGCATCCACACCCGACAACATGCGCGCATACCCGTCTGCGAGCCGACGCACCCCCTCCTCACTCGCCGCCGACACCTTCACCACAAACGACCCCTGCGGCAACGACTCCCGGACAGCCGGAAGCGGGGCCTCCTCCACAATCACGTGAGCATTCACCCCGCCCATCCCGAACGCCGACACCGCCGCCCGACGCGGAACACCCGCGACCCGAGGCCACGACACCGGCTGATCCGCCACAAAAAACGGCGTGTCCTCAAACCGGATATGGTCATTCGGCCGCACCACATGCAACGTCGCCGGCACCACCTGATGCTCCAACGACAACAACACCTTCACCAACCCGGCAAGGCCCGCCGCCGGCTCCAGATGACCAATGTTCGACTTCAACGAACCAATCGCACAGAACTGCGTCCGCGACGTGAAACCCCGCCACGCCCGAGTCAAACCCTCCACCTCGATCGGATCACCCAACGACGTCCCCGTCCCATGCGCCTCCACCATCCCGAACCCCTCCACACCAACACCCGCATCCCGCAACGCCGCCACAATCACCTCCCGCTGGCCGGCGGGGCTCGGGGCGGAGTAGCGGGTGGTCCGGCCGCCGTGGTTCACCGCCACGCCCTTGATCAGGCCCCGGATGCGGTCGGCGTCGCGTTCGGCGTCCGCGCGGCGGCGGAGCACGATCGCCGCCGCGCCCTCGCCGGGCACGAACCCGTCGGCCTCGACGTCGAAGGCCCGGCAGCGGAAGCTGGGCGAGAGCGCGCGCAGGTCCCGCATGGAGTCGAAGTACTCCGGGCTGATCGCGGCGTGCACGCCACCGATGACGGCGGTGTCGATGTCGCCGGCCCGTAGGTGCTGCACGGCGGTGTGCAACGCCACCAGCGACGACGAACAGAGCGTGTTCACCACGACGCTCGGGCCGTGCCAGTCCATCAGGTACGACAGCCGGTTCGGGATCATCGCCTCCAGGCCCAGCCCGCGCCCGTCGGCCACCCCGTGTCGGGACCGTTCCTCGTGATAGTGGTCGTGGCTGTAGGCGATCCACAGCCCGATCCGGTTGTCCGGGCTCCCCTGCCCCGTCCGGCCGGCGTCCTCCAGGGCCTGCCAGATGGTTTCGTACACGATGCGGGCCTGGGGGTCGATCAGCGGCGCCTCCCGGGCGGAGATCCGGAACGGCACGGGGTCGAACTCGTCGACCCGCTCCAGGAAGGACGCCTGCGGTACCGGGCCCTCCAACGGCTGCCACCGGCCCTCGGGCAGGGCACCGACGGTGTCGCGCCCGTCGGTGAGCAGCGTCCAGAACGCGTCGAGGTCGCCGGCGGTGGGCACCCGGATCGCGGCACCCACGACGGCGATGTCGCGTCCCGGGTCCGTCCCGTCGACCCCCGCCGGCACGGCAGCGGCCGGGGTCGCCCCGGCCGACGGGGTGGGCATGTCCCCGGTCGGCGGGGTGGGGACGCTGCCGGCCGGCAGCGGGGTGGGCACGGACCCGTCGGGCGGCGGCGCGGTGCCGGCCGACGGCGACGGGGAGGAGGTTGGCTCGGCCGACGGCGACGGGGCGGCGGTGGGCTCGGCCGACGGCGGGGCGACGGGGGCCGACGTGACCGGGGGCGGCGGCGCGGCCAGCGCGGCGACGAACTCGGGTGCCTCGTCGACGAGGTGCTGGGCGAAGCTGCGGGGGGTCGGGTACTCGAAGAAGACGGTCGGATACAGCGACAGCCCGTGTTCCCGGGACAGTCGTTCGCTGAGCCCGACCAGACCGACGGAGTCGAAGCCGGCGGAGAGGAACTCGGCGTCGACGTGCTCGGCGTCCGTGCCGGCCAGGGCCAGGAACCAGGCGAGCGCCCGAGCGAGCGGTGTCGTCCCGGCCACGCCGGCCGGCCCGGCGACCCCGACCGGGCCAGCGGACGGGGCCGCCACGACGGCCGGTTCCGGGGCGGGGGCCGGCGCGGCTAACGGCTCAAGGGCGGCGGCCGGCGCGGCGGACGACTCGGGGGCGGGTCGCGGGGCGTCGGCCGGGGGCGGGTCGCTGAACGCGAGGACGGGCACCCGCTTGGAGGAGATGTCCCCGAAGGTCAGCAGGGGTACGCCCGCGGCGTCGAGGACGACCTGGGTGACCCGGCACGCCTCCTCGTTCCAGAAGGACACCTCGGTACGGACGTAGGCGGCGTCGGCCAGCGCACCGTGCACGCTCACCCGGTCGACGGAGAGCGGGATGAACGCGGTGGCGTGGTCGGTGCCGAAGACGGGGTTGTCCGGGTCGATCGCCGCGATGGTGACGCTGTCCAGCAGCCCCGGGAAGAGCTGGACGTCCGGGGGGTTCAGGGCGCGTTGCCGACCCCCCTCGATCCGGGCGAGGGTGCCGCCGCCGGGGAGGCTGGCGACCCAGGAGATGTTGCGGTAGTACCGGCCGTGCTGGTAGCCGATGCGACGCAGCCAGCGGTACACGGTGGACCCGGCATGCACCCGGGAGCAGGTGTCGAGCAGCGCCGCGAGCGGCTGCGGCGCGGGCACCGGATCGGGCTGGGGGGCGTACCGGCCGGTGACGAAGGGGGTGCCGTCGGCGTCGGCGACGGTGAACCGCCCCTCGGCGTCGACCCGGCACACCACCCGGTGCGCCCCGGTCGGGATGAGCGGACGGTGGAAGAGCACGTCCCGCACCCCGTGGAACGGCTCACCGCGCAGCTCCGCGCCCTGGCGCAGGAAGTCGAACCAGGCGACACCGGGGAGCATGATCCGGCGGTACACCGAGTGCTGGGCGATCGGCACCTCGCCCGGCCCGAAGACCCGGGAGAAGGCGTACCCGGCCGGGCCGGCGTCGTCGTCGAGGGCCAGCGGGCCGCCGGGCTCGGCGGAGCGCAGCGGCTCCCGCAGGTCCAGCGCGGGGCCCCGGGCCTGACCGACCGGCAGGAGGCGTTTGCGCCAGGCGACCGGCCCCTGGAACGTGGCCCAGTCGATGTCCGCGCCGGCTTCGTAGAGTTCCGCCGTCACGGCGGCGAGCACCCCGGCGACCTCCCGCTCGTCGGTGGCGGCGGCGAGGCGCGCACAGAGGTCCACCGCGCCCCCTGCGGGGGTCGGGGCGTCGGTGGTCGCGGCCCCGGCGGCCAGCACCGTGCTGAGCGCCTGCTCCAGGGAGGTACGTCCGTGCACGAAGTCGGTGATCGACGCCCAGCCGGGCGGCAGGTCGACCGCCTGCGCGGGTACCCCGGCGTCGCGCAGCGCCACGGCCAGCACGACCCCCGCGCAGATCCGCAGCAGCGGGCCGGAGAACGTGGTCACCGGGCTGCCGACTGCGGTCTCGAACCGGCCGACGATCTCCCGTACCGCCGGCACGTCGTGGTGGAGCGCGAGCAGCCATGGCGGCGGCGCGGACCCGGCCACCGGGCGGACGGCCACCACGGGCTGCCGTCCGGTGGGTTCGCCGAGCGGGACGTCGGCCCGCAGCAGCCGGGCACGCAGCGCGGCGGCGAGGCGGTCGGCGTCCGCTCCGGCGACCGCGCAGCGTACGGCTCGGGCGGGGCGGCCGAGCCGGGCGGTGGCGAGCACGTCGGCGAGCACGTCGGCCGTCGACGGGAGGAACTCCACCCACTGCGCGACCAGTTCGCGCAGCACGTCCGGGCTGTCGGCGGAGAGGGCCAGCACCTCGACGTGCCGCCCGGCCCCGGTGGTGGTCGGGGCGGGCCCGCTCGCCGCCTCGGCCACCACGTGCGCGTTGGTGCCGCCGAAGCCGAAGCCGCTCACGCCGGCCCGGCGGATCGGGGCCGCCGGCCAGGGGCGGGGGCGCGACGGCAGGTGCAGCGGGCCGGCGTCCAACCGCAGTCGCGGGTTGACCGTGGGCACCGGCACCCCGGGGACGATCTCGTCCCGCAGGCAGAGGACGATCTTGGCCAGGCCGGCCAGGCCGGACGCCGAGTGCAGGTGCCCGATCCGCCGTTTCAGCGAGCCGAGCGCGATGCTGCCGGGGGCGACGCCGCGCCGGCCGAACACGTCGGTGAGCGCCCGCACCTCGATCGGGTCGCCGATGGCGGTGCCCGTGCCGTGGGTCTCGACGTACTGCACGGTGGTGGGGTCGATCCGCCCGTACACCCGGTCGAGCAGCGCGATCTGGGCCTCCAGGTTGGGGGTGGTCACCCCCATGGTGCGGCCGTCGTTGTTGACGCCGGTGCCGGCGATCGCGCCGAGGATCAGGTCGCCGTCGGCCACCGCCGTGGCCATCGGCTTGAGCACCAGGGCGACGGCCCCCTCGCCGGGGACGTACCCGTTGGCCCGCTCGTCGAAGGTCTGGCACAGCCCGTCCGGGGAGAGCGCGCCGGTGCGGGACAGCAGCACGAAGGTCAGCGGGTCGAGCAGCAGGTCCACGCCGCCGACCAGGGCGATCTCGCAACTGCCGGCGGCGAGGCTCTGGCAGGCCAACCAGACCGCCGTCAGCGAGGACGAGCAGGCGGTGTCGACCACCAGGCTGGGGCCGGTGAGGTCGAGGCGGTCGGAGAGCCAGGCCGCGACGAAGTTCTGCGACCGGCCCCACAGGGCCGCCGGGACCGGCCGGCCGGTGCCGTCCGGGCCGGTCGGGACCAGCCCACGGCCGTGGTCGAAGCCGTAGGAGTTCATCCGGGCGCCGACGAAGACGCCCGCGTCGAGACGGCGGCGGACGGAGCGGTAGCCGGCATCCTCCAGCGCCCGCGCGCCGACCTCCAGCATCACCCGCTGCTGCGGGTCGAGCAGGACGGCGTCACCGGCGGTCAGGCCGAACGCCTCGTGGTCGAAGGAGAACGGGTCCTGGAGGAAGGCGCCCCGGTGGTGGGTGCCCTGGTGGTCACCGTCGCCGAGGTAGTGGTCGCGGGCCCACCGGCTGGGCGGGACCTCGTCCACCTCGACCGAGTCGTGGGTCAGCAGCCAGCGCAGGTCCGCCACGTCCTCGGCACCGGGAAGCCGTACGGCCATGCCGATCACCGCGATTCGACTGTCCGTCATGTTCGCGTCGCTCCTTCCGTCACACTCGGTGGGCAGGTCAGTGGCGCGGCTGCTGGCCGGTCGCGAGCAGTGGCCGCAGCAGGGCGCTGAGGCTCGCCGTGGGCACCGGGTCGCCCGGGCCGGGCGCGGACGGCACCGCACCGGCCGCCCTGATGACCGGGTCGGTCCCGGACGCCGGGGCGGGTGGTTCGGCCCGGTCGGTGAGCCGGGCCGCGAGGTCGGCCATGGTGCGGGACCGCATCACCAGCGAGGGGTCGACGGTCGTCCCGCTGAGCCGCTCGATGGCGCTGGTCAGGTCGGCGATGACCAACGAGTCCAGCCCCAGGTCGGGCAGGGGGAGATCTCCCGGGTCCTCACCGAGCACGTCGACGAAAGCGTCCCGCACCAGCCGGTACGCGCCCCCCGGGTCGCCGTCCGACGGCGGCCCGGCCGGTGCGGCGTCACCACCGGCGGAATCAGCCGGGAGGGGGGCGGCCGGGAGGGGGGCGGCCGGGAGGGGGGCGGCCGGGGCGGGCTCGGGGTGCGCCGTCGACGCGGCCCGGTGGGCGGCCTGCGGCGGCGGCGCGGAGACGGTGGTCGGCTGCGGTACGGCGCTGCCGGGGAACACCACGGCACCCCCGGTGAGCAGGTACGCGTCGAAGCCGGCCAACGCCTGGTCGAGGGTGATCGAGTGCCCGGCGGAGAAGGACTCGTCCGCCGCCATGCCGATGCCGGACCAGTTCGGCCAGGCGTGCGCGGTCACCGTCGGGCCGTCGTCGCCGGCCTGCCCGGCCAGGGCCAGCTGGTACGCGTTGGCCAGGGCGTAGTCCACCAGACCCCGGCCGGCGTCGGGCAGGGCACCGGCGATCGAGGAGACCAGGGCGACGTGGTCGGCGCCCTCGGTGCGGGCGAGCCGGATCACGTTGCGGGAGCCGGCGACCTTCGGGGCGGTCACCCGGGCCGCCTCCGGCCACTGCCGACGACGCAGCGACCCGAACTGGTTGACCCCACCGGAGCAGTGCACGATCCCGCGTAGCCGGCCCCACCGGCGGGCGAAGGACGCGGCGGCGGCGGTCAACGCGGCCGGGTCGGCGACGTCGCACCGCTGGTAGTCCACCTCGGCTTCCGGGCGCAGCCCCCGCAGGAAGTCCTCGGCGGCCCCGTCGACCGGCGACCGGCCGACGATGCCGACGCGCCGGGCGCCGCGCGTCACCAGGTGCGTGACCAGTCGCCGGCCGACCGCGCCGAGGCCGCCGGTGACCAGGTGGTAGCCGTCCCCGGTGAGGTCGGCCGGTGGACCCGGCCGGGCCGCCGAGGGGGTCGGAACGTACCGGACGCCGCCGCGGTAGGCCACGACGGTGTCCGCGCCGGGGCGCAGCGCGGCGAACTCGGCGGCGATCTGCCGGGCGCGGATCTCGACCGGATCGGCCGGGTCGAGGTCGAGCACGGCGACGGTGAACCGGTTCTCGGCGGCGGCGGCGCGGACCGCGAACGCCCGCGCGGCGGCCTCGGGGTCGAGCAGCGCGCGGTCCGCCTCGTCGACGGTGGCCGACCGGTGTGCGACCCAGACCATCCTGCCCTGGGGTGGGACGGTGGCGGCGTAGGAGCGGAGCTGCCCCCAGAACCCGCGCAGGTCCGGTGCGGTGTCGGCGGAACCGGGGACGGCGTCGACCACCACCAGGGCGCGGGGGTTCACCCCGTCGGGGGCCAGGTCGGCGCCCCTGGCGGCGAGCGCGGCGGAGACCGCACCGCTGAGGTCCCAGTCCGCCACGACCACCCGTACGGTGACCCCGTAGGCCGATGCGCCGGGCGGCGGGTCGGCGGGTCGCCACCGGATGACCAGGGCCTCTGGTGCCGGCATCGACGCCGGGTTACCGGAGTGGCCGCCGTCGGCGGGCCCGGGGTCCACCGGCGGGGTGTGCTCCGGGGGCAGCTCCACAGTGGTGACCGGGGCCGGCCCGGTCACCGTCGCGGCGGGGCGGGTGTGCCAGTAACGGCCCTGGTCGAACGGGTAGGTGGGGAGCGCGACGATCCGTGAGCCCGGCACGGACAGGGCGGCCCAGTCGATGTCGGCGTGGCCCTGCCGGACCTGGTCCACCACCACCGCGTGCCGCTGCGCCGGGTCGGCGGGGAGCGGCTCGGCGGTCCGGTGGCAGTCGACGCGGGCGACCGGGACCCGGCCGTCGGCGACCGCCCGGAGCTGCTCGGCGAGGGCCTGCCCGGTGGGGCCGCTCACCGCGGTCTGGTAGTCGAGCGAGGAGCGGCCCACGTTGGCGGTGTGGCAGAGGTCGGCGGTGGCCCGGTCGTCGGGGGCGGCCGCGAAGGAGTCGGCGTACGCGGCGGCGAGGCGGCGTACCGCGGCCTCGGTGGCGGCGGAGACCTTGACCAGGTGCGACTGCTGCGGCAGGGGTTCCCGGGTGGCCGGGAGCGGCGCCTCCTCGACGATCACGTGGGCGTTCACCCCGCCCATCCCGAACGCCGACACCGCCGCCCGACGCGGAACACCCGCGACCCGAGGCCACGACACCGGCTGATCCGCCACAAAAAACGGCGTGTCCTCAAACCGGATATGATCATTCGGCCGCACCACATGCAACGTCGCCGGCACCACCTGATGCTCCAACGACAACAACACCTTCACCAACCCGGCCAAACCCGCCGCCGGCTCCAGATGACCAATGTTCGACTTCAACGAACCAATCGCACAGAACTGCGTCCGCGACGTGAAACCCCGCCACGCCCGAGTCAAACCCTCCACCTCGATCGGATCACCCAACGACGTCCCCGTCCCATGCGCCTCCACCATCCCGAACCCCTCCACACCAACACCCGCATCCCGCAACGCCGCCACAATCACCTCCCGCTGCGCGGCACTACTCGGCACCGTCAACCCACTCGTCCGACCACCGTGATTCACCGCCGAACCCCGAATCACCCCCCGCACCCGATCCCCATCCCGCACCGCATCCACCAACGGCTTCACCACCACCGTCACCACACCCTCACCCGGCACGAACCCATCCGCCCCCGCATCGAACGCCCGCGACGCACCCGTCGGGGAGAGTGCCCGCAGGTTCCGCATCGCGGTGTAGTGCAGGGGGGACATCGCCAGCCGCACCCCGGCGACGATGGCCTGGTCGCACTCGCCGCTGCGGATGCTGCGCACGGCGGTGTGCAGAGCCACCAACGACGACGAACACAACGTGTCGATCGTCATGCTCGGCCCCGACAGATCCAGGAAATAGCTGACCCGGTTCGCCAGGAACGCGTTGTGGTTGCCCAACCCGCTCGGCGCGTCCAGTTCCGGGGCGAGGTTGTAGTCCTTGTAGTGCTGGTAGCTGGCACCGACGAACACGCCGGTCGCGGCGGGGGTGGACAGCGGGGCGATCCCGGCGGACTCCAGTGCCTCCCACGCGGTGCGCAGCAGCCAGCGGACCTGCGGGTCGAGCACCTCGGCCTGCTTGGCGAAGAAGTCGAAGAACCGGGCGTCGAACTCGTCGATCGGGCCCAGGAAGCCGCCGATCGCGGCCCCGTCGCCACCCCCCGCCCAGCGGAAGGCGGGCGCGGGACCGATGCCGCTGCCCCCGCGCGCCAGCAGGGACCAGAAGCCCTCCGGGTCGGTGGCCCCGGGCAGCGCGCAGGCGATCCCGATGACGGCCAGGTCGCCCCGGTCGCCGCCGTCCGGCCCGGCCGGAGACTGTTCCCGTACGGCGGGGGGAGCCGGGACCGGCCGGTCGGTGGGGGCGGGGGCGTCGTCGGCGGCGGGCACGGGAATGTCGGCCCCGGCCGCCGGGGCGTCGTCGGTGCCGGCCACGGCCGGGGCGCTGGGCGGCGGGGTGGTCGGTTCGGGCAGGGCGGACGCCACCACGGCGGCCAGCGCCCGGCAGTCCCGCGCCTGCAACACCTCCACCGGGCTCAGCGTCACCCCGAGCCGTTCCTGGAGTTCGGCGGCGACCATGGTGGCGAGCATCGAGTCGATGCCGGTCGCGGCGAGCGACCCGGTCGCGGTGACGTCCGGGTCCCGCAGCACCGTGCGGACCACCTCGACGACGGTCCCCTCCACCGACCGGGGGGTGGCCGGCTGCCGCCCGGCCGTCGACGCCGGGCCCTCCGCCGGGGCGGGGTCCGCCGCCGGCCGGTCCGCGACGGGGTTGTCGGTCGGTGCGGCGACCGGCCGGTAGACCACGTCGGTGAGGGCGACCAGGACCCGGCCGGCGGTGTCCAGCAGCGCGACGTCGGCCCGGCGGCTGCCGTCGACGTCCTGGCCGGTGAGCCGCAGCCGTACGTGCCGGGTGTCGGCCGGGTCGGCCCAGCGCACCGCCCGGCCGATCGACACCGGCAGGTAGGTCAGCGCGGAGGCGGCCGGATCGGCCAGGGTCAGCACCGCCATGCTCTGCAGCGCCGCGTCGAGCGCGGCCACCGCGCGGGTCGCCGGGTCCGCGTCGGTGTGGTCGACCCGGACGAGCACCCCGGTCGTGCCGTACGCGATGTGGCCGATGACCCGCAGTGCCGCGCCGAAGTCGACCCGCTTGGCGGCGAACCACGCGTACAGGCCGGCCGGGTCGAGCGTGCGGGGGTGTGCGGCGTACTCCCGGTCCACCGGCAGCGGTGCGGGGGGTGGTCCCTCCGGCCGGACCGCGCCGGCAGTGAGATGGCCGATGACCTGGCCGCCGTAGCGGAACGTCACGGTGCTACCGGCGGTCGTGTCCGCAGTGAGCCGGTGGTGCCCGGTGCCACGGGCGGTGAAGGCGAGCCGCTCCAGGACGGCGGCGGTGGCGAACCCCCGGGTGACGAGGAGCGCCGCCGGCACCGTCTGCCGGCCGAAGACCCGGTGGGCGTCCAGCAGCCGGTCGAGGTCGGGTCCCCGGTGCCCGTCCGCCGGGTCGGGGGCGGCTGCCGCAAGCGGCGTCGACGGCGCGGACGGTTCGGGGGCGGGGCGGGCGGGCACCCGGTCGGCGCGGTCCCGGAACGGGTAGGGCGGCAGGGCGAGCCGGCGGAACCCACCACCGCCGTACAGCGGTCGCCAGTCGACGTCGCGGCCGGCGACGTACCAGCCGGCCAGCGCGGTGAGCAGCCCGTCGTCGGGGGTACGCAGTTCGGCGGCGATCCGCTCGGCGGGCCACGGCAGGTGGCGTGCCAACCGCTCGGCGAGGTCCCGCCCGACCGGCACCGGGTCACCGGCGAGCACCGTGTCGCCGCGCAGCACCGTGCCCGGCAGTTCGGGCCCGAGGCGCAGCGCCCGGCGCAGGCCCGCGCCGAGGGCCGCCCCGGTCGCCCCGAGCACGGCGACCCGGTACGGCAGGTGGACCCGCCCGACCGAGGCGGAGAAGCACAGCGCCCCGACGTCGACCGTGTCGTCCGCCTCGATCAGCCGCCGTACGTCCGCGACCCGCCGGGTCAGCAGGTCGGGGGTGTGTGCCGAGAGGACCAGCAGGTGCTCGCGCGTCGGCCCGTCGGCGGGTCGGGCGGCCGGGGCGGGGGTGTACTCCTCGACGACGACGTGGGCGTTCGTTCCGCCCATGCCGAAGGCGCTGATGCCGGCCCGACGCGGCCCGGTGGCCCGCCACGGTCGCGGTGCGGTCGGGATGGCCAGCCGGCCCGGGGGCAGGGTGATGTGCGCGCCGAGCGTGCTGAACCCGGCCAGCGGTGGGATCTCACCGTGTGCGAGGCAGAGCAGCACCTTGGCCAGGCCGGCCAGGCCGCTCGCCGGTTCCAGGTGACCGATGTTCGCCTTGACCGAGCCGAGCTGGCAGGGTTCGGGCCGGTCGCCGTCGAAGACCTCGGCCAGGGCGGCGATCTCGATCGGGTCGCCGAGCCGGGTCGCCGTGCCGTGCGTCTCGACCAGGGAGATGTCGGCCGGGGTGAGGGCGGCGTCGGCCAGCGCGGCCCGGATCACCGCGACCTGCGACTCGCTGCGCGGCACCGGCAGGGCGCTGCCCCGGCCGCCGTGGTTGACCGCCGCGCCCCGGATCACCCCGTGGATGCGGTCACCGTCGCGTTCGGCGTCGTCGAGTCGTTTCAGCATGACGGCCACCGCGCCCTCGCCGGGCACGAACCCGTCGGCCCGGTCGTCGAACGGCCGGGGCCGGGTCGGCGACAACGCGCCGAGCTGGCTGAGGCTGCGGTAGTACCAGGGCGTCAGCCCGACGTGGCAGGCGGCGACGATGGCCGCGCCGCACTGCCCGGTACGCAGGCTGACCACCGCCTGCTGGAGGGCGACCAGGGACGACGAGCAGAGCGTGTCGACGGTCTGCGAGGGGCCGGTCAGGTCCAGCGCGTAGGAGATGCGGTTGGCCAGGACGGCGTTCATCGAGCCGAGGGCGGTGTGCGGGCCGACGGCCGCCAGCCCCTGCGCGTCGCGGTGGTGGGTGTAGGTGGCCCCCACGAACACGCCGATGTCCCGCCTCCCGGCGAGCCCGCTGTCGTCCACCACCGACCAGGCGTGCTCCAGCAGCAGCTTCTGCTGCGGGTCCATCTCCTCGGCCTCCCGGACGGCGATGCCGAAGAACTTCGGGTCGAAGCGGTCGATCCCGGCGACGAACGCGCCGGTCCGGCAGTAGGTGCCCGTCATGTCGGGGCCACGGTGCTGGTAGTGGTCGTCGATGTTCCAGCGCTCCGCCGGGATCTCGGTGAAGGCGTCCGCGCCGGCGCGGAGCATCGGCCACAGGTCGGCCAGGTCGCGTCCCCCGGGCAGGTCGCCGGAGACGGCCACCACGGCGATGTCGCCGGCCCGCCGCGTCGCCGGCCCGGTGTCGGACGCCGGTCCCGTAGCCGGGGCCGGCACGGTTCCGGACACCGGGCGGGGCGCGGGGAGCGGTGCCGGCACCGTTGCCGACGTGTCCTGCGGCGTCGGCGTCGACACCGCGTCGACCGTCGGGGCGACATCGAGCGGGGAGGGCGGGGAGGCGGCGGCCGGCGACGGTGAGGCGGCGGCCGGCGGGGATGTGGCGGCGGCCGGTGCCGGCTGGGGTGCGGGTGGCCGGGCCCCGTACCGGGTGGCGAGCGCCCCGGCCAGCTCGGCGAAGTCGCCGTACTCGAGGAAGAGGGTGGCCGGGAGGGCGACCGCCCACCGCCGGGACAGCTCCTCGGCCAGCTCGACGCTCATGATCGAGTTGATGCCGTAGTCGGTCAGCGGGGCGGTCCGGTCGAGGTCGCCGAGGCCCAGCCGCTCCGCGAGGAAGTCGGCGAGCCCGTCCTCGGTGCGCCCGGCGTCGGTGTCGTCGCTCCCGGACGAACCGCGCGGGGACGCACCGGGCCCGGCACCGCCCGGGGCCGGGCCGGCGGCGGCCGGTGGTGCGGGGGCAGGGTGGGCGGGGG
>NZ_JACGMO010000148.1:0-17481 GCF_015354745.1 Micromonospora sp. S-DT3-3-22 | reverse complement strand
CAACGCCGGCAGGCCGCGCATCCGCAGCCGCCCGCGCAGCCCGGCGGCGATCCCCGCGGCCCGCTCCACCGGCAGCTCCCGGCGCACCTCGCGCCACAGCGGGCAGTCCCGCAACGGTCGGCCGCAGCCGCAGGGCCGGTTCTCCACCTCGCCGCGCTGCCACAGGTAACGCAGCTCGCCGGCGGCGAAGACCCCGTCGTACTGGCCCAGCACGGTGGTGACCAGGGTGCTGCCGCTGCGTCCGCTGCCGGCCAGGTAGAGCACCCGCACCGGCGGGTTCACACCGGCTCCCGCACGGTCCGCGCGGCGGTCGCGTAGACCTCCCGCAACCGGGTCAGGTGCGCCTGCGGGGAGAAGTCCCGCTCCACCCGCGCCCGGCCGGCCCGCCCCATCCGGTACGCCCGCTGCGGGTCGGCCAGCACCCGGTGCAGCCCGTCGGCCAGCGCGACCGGGTCGTCGGCGGGCACCACCTCGCCGTCCACCCCGGGGGTGACCAGCTCGGGCAGGCCGCCCAGGTCGGAGGCGACCACCGGCACCCCGCAGCCGTACGCCTCCAGCACCGCCATCGGCTGGTTCTCGTTCCACCGGGACGGCACCGCCACCACCGTGGCCGAGCGGACCAGCTCGTGCAGCCGGGCCTTGTCCAGCCGGCCGTGGAACCGGACCCGGCCGGGGGCCCGTCGCCGGGCCAGGTCGGTCAGTCCGTCGCGGGCCGGGCCGTCCCCGGCCACCTCCAGCACGACGTCGTCGGGCAGTCGGGTGAGCGCCTCGATCAGCACGTCGACGCCCTTCTCGGCGGCCAGCCGACCGGCGAAGACCACCGGCCCGCCGGGGGCCGTCTTCACCGCCGTCGTGGCGACGTCGACGAAGTGCGACACCACGTGCATCCGGTCGGGGAAGACCCCGGCCCGGCGCATCACGTCGGCCAGGAACCGGCTGGGGCTGACGAACGCCTGCACCGGCCCGTACGCCCGGGTGGCGCGGTGCAGCCAGGACTCGACGGCGAGCAGCGAGCTGGCCCCGAACGAGCCGTCCTTGCAGCGGCGACGGGCCGCGCGCAGCGGGCCGCCGGTCACGCAGGCGTCGCAGACCGTCCCCCGGTCGAGCATCTGGTAGCTGGGGCAGGCCAGCTTGTAGTCGTGCAGGGTCATCACCGCCGGCACCCGGGCGGCCCGCACCGCCGCCAGCACCGACGGGGAGAGCTGGTGGTAGATGTTGTGCAGGTGGACCACGTCGGGCCGGAACTCGTCGAGCACCCGGGCCAGGCCCCGCCGGCTGGCCGGCGACCAGATCATCCGGGCCGCCACCGCCGCGCGGGGTCCCGCGCCGCGCGGCGTCGGGTCCAGCTCCACGTGGGACGGGAAGTGCCGGGCGTACGGGGTGGGGGCGTCGTTGTCCGGGTGGGTCATGCCGAAGAAGGCCACCTCGTCGCCGTCGCCCCGTTGCAGCTCGGCGACGTCGAGCAGGTAGCCCTCGGCACCGCCGCGCCGGTAGAGGAACTTGTTGACATGGAGGACACGCATCGGCCTGCTCCGGGGGTGGCTGCTGCGGTGCGTCGGGGGTCGGGAGGTGGGGTGGTCGCCCCGGACAGCAGCGGTGACCAGGGGCCCCACCGTATGCACCACCCACGTCGTGAGTCCAGCTCATGATCCCCAAGTAGCCACACGGCCCATCGCCGGCTGACCACACGGCCACGTGGTCAGCCGCGATGATCTGCCGGTACCGTGTGCCCCACCCCGCCCGACGTGCCCGAGGAGGACCTGGTGCCCCACCCCGACGAACCCTCGGCGCTGGCGTACACCGCCCGACGGGTCCGCCGGCACCTGCGCTGGGCACGCACCGAGGGCATCCGGCGGCTGATCGAGGAGGACCGGCTCGATCCGGTCGAGCGGGCCCGCACCGCGCTGGCGAAGTGGCGCTGGCGACGGGCCCACCCCGGGCCGCCCGGCCGGGCCGTCCCGGTGTACCTGGTGGGCCTGCAACGCTCCGGCACCAACATGCTGACCCGGGGGCTGGACGCCGACCCGTCGGTGGAGGTCCGCAACGAGAACGACCGGGCCGTGTTCCACCGCTTCCGGTTGCGCCCCGACCCGGTGCTGGCCGCCGTCGTCCGCCACAGCCGGCACCGGTACGTGCTGGTCAAGCCGCTGTGCGACACGCACCGGGTGGACCGGCTGCTCGACCTGCCCGGAGTCACGCCGGGGCGGGCGCTGTGGGCGTACCGGGACGTCGACGACCGGGCCCGCTCCGAGGTGGCGAAGTTCGGCGACGCCAACCTGCGGGCGCTGCGGGCCATCGCCGACGGCACCATCGGGGACCGCTGGCAGGGGCAGCGCCTGGACGCGCCGACGCGGGAGCTGGTCGCCGGCTTCGACTACGACCGGATGACCCCGCACACCGCCGCCGCCCTGTTCTGGTACGTGCGCAACACGTTGTACTTCTCCCTCGGGCTGGCCGACCGCCCGGACACCCTGCTCTGCTCGTACGACGCGCTGGTCGCCGACCCGGCCGGGTACACCCGGCGGCTGTGCGCGTTCCTCGACCTGCCGTACGACCCGGTGCTGCACGCGCACGTCGGCGCGCGCACCCCGGCGCGGCCCCGGCTGGAGATCGACGCCCGGGTGCGGGCGCTGTGCACCGAGCTGACCGGCCGGTTGGACGCGTCGGCCGGCCGGCAGGAGGCATTGGACCATGGCTGACCCGCAGAACCCGCCACCCGCCCCCGGGCCGGGCCGCCCGCAGGGGCCGATCTTCCTGGTCGGCTGCCAGCGTTCCGGCACGACGATGCTGCGGCTGGTGCTCGACTCGCACTCCCGGGTCAGCTGCGGCCCGGAGACCCGGTTCCTGGCCGACATGCAACGCATCGTCGGGCGGGACTGGGAGCGGCTGGCCCGCTTCGGGTTCCCCCGGGAGTACTGGCTGGGCCGCATCGCCGACTTCTTCGGCGGCATCCAGGCCGACTACGCCCGGTCCCGGGGCAAGACCCGCTGGGCCGACAAGACCCCGCTGTACGCGCTGTCCATCGACTTCCTGGCCGAGGTCTTCCCCGACGCGCAGTTCGTGCACGTCGTACGGGACGGCCGGGACGTGGTGGTGTCGCACCGCAAGCGGTTCGGCTACTGGTCGGCGGTCAAGTGCGTGGTGAAGTGGCCGCGTTACATCCGCATCGCCCGCGCCGCCGGTGCCCGGCTGCCGGCCGACCGCTACCACGAACTGCGCTACGAGGAAACTGTCACCGACCCGGAGAAGGCCATGCGGGGCCTGTTCGAGTTCCTCGGCGAACCCTGGGAGGCTGGCGTGCTCGACTACGACGGCAAGCAGCACGACGTGGCGGGCAAGTACACCGCCGAGGCGGAGCGACGGCGGGCCGCCGCCGGCACCGACGCCCCGATCTACGGCTCCCGGGTCGGCACCTACCGCCGCGAGCTGGACCCCTTCCTGCGGGTGCTGGTCCGGGTCTTCTCCGGCGCCACCCTGCGCGAACTGGGCTACCGGTGAACCGGGTGCCACGCGGCGGTGCAACCCCGGGCGGGGGTCCGTCGGCCCGCCGGGTCGGGCGGCGGGGGCTGCTCGCCGGGGTGCTGCTGGTCGCCCTGCTCGCCGGGGCGGCCTGTTCGGACGATCCCGCCCCCGGGCCGGCCCCGTCGTCGACCGCGCCGTCGGCCGCCCCGTCCGCCGGTGCCAGCGGTACGCCGCTGCCGGCCGGCGAGGCGGTCCGCAACCCGTTCGGCGCGCACTGGGACTTCTCCCGGCACGACCAGTTCGTCCCCTACCTGGAGAAGCTCTCCGGTTCGGCGACGTACCACGAGCTGAGCTGGTGCGACATCGAGAAGACCCAGGGCAGCCCGGACTTCTCGGCGGTGGACCAGATCGCCGAACGCAGCCGCAAGCTCGGCATCACCCTGCACCTGAAGATCCGTACCGGGGTGTGCTGGGCGACCGGCGGGACGGCGAAGTTCACCCGGGGCCAGGCCAACAAGACCGAGTCGGCGATGCCACAGGACCTCGCCGCCTACCAGAACTTCGTCCGCACGCTGGTGCAGCGGTACGCCCCGTATGGGGTCCGCGAGTACGCCATCGAGAACGAGGTCAACGCCCAGCAGTACTGGGCGGGCAGCCCCGAGGACTACCGTCGGCTGGTCACCGCCGCCGCCGAGGCGATCCGCGCGGCCGACCCGCAGGCCAAGGTGGTCGACTCGGGCATGAGCAGCGTCGCGTACGGGATGGGGGTCGCCGACCGGCTGCTGCGGGCCGGGCAGCCGGACCAGGCCGTCGCCGCCTACCAGGCGTACTTCCAGCGGCGGATCGGCACCCGGGGTCGGCTGATCCCGCCGGTGAACGACCCGACGGCGTTGCGCACGGCGTTGGACAACGCGCAGAACTCCCGCAACCTGGCCTACCTCGCGGTCACCGAGAAGCTGCTCGACGACCGGGTGGTCGACGTCCGGCAGCTGCACTTCTACGAGCACTTCTCCGGGGTGCCGGCGCTGCTGGACTACCTGCGGGCGGAGACCCCGGCCGGGGTCCCGGTGCAGGCGTGGGAGGTCGGCCAGTTCTGGAAGGACGGCGCGGACGACGCGGCGGCCCGGGGCGACGAGATGGTCAAGGTGGTCAGTCAGCTGGTCGCCGGGGGCATCCGCGAGGTGCTCTGGCTGCCGCTGGCGTACAACCCGAACAACCGGGCCGGCGCGGAGGTCCGCTACGGCCTGCTCGACCCGGACGGCACCCAGCGGCAGGCCGGCGCGATGATGGCCGCCCTGGCGGCGGCGGCGCGGGACGCGACCGTCGAGCCGGTGAACGCCAAGGGGCTGACCGGGGTGGCGTTCCGGCGCGGCGCGGAGAGCACCCTGGTGGTCTGGTCGACCTCCTCCGGCACCGTGTCGTTGCCGACTGCGGCCGGGGTGACCGGGGGCCCGGTCGGCGCCGACCCGGCCGCCCGCACCGGCGCACTGCCGATCGGCCCGAGCCCGGTGCTGCTGCGCGCCACCGGCGACCCGAACGCGGTTCTCGCCCCGATCCGCTGACCGCCCGACGACGGCCCCGGCCCGGCACCGTCGGGCGGTGGGCGGGTGCCGGGGGCCCGTGACCGAATCGCGGTTCCGCGCACCACCGTGTCGGCCACCGGAACGCCGTCTGGTCACGGGCCCGCGCGGCGGCGTTCACCAGGTGCGCGGCCAGCCGAGCAGGGCGGCGAGGCGGGCGTTGTGCGGGGCGAACCCGGCGGCCAGCTCGGCCCGCAACGCCGGGGTGAGCTGGGACGGGCCGGTGTCCGCCCGGCGGGTGTGCCGGGCGAACGCCGCCGGGGTGTACGGGGCCAGCCCGAGGAACCGCAGCACCCCCGCGTAGCTGGTGGCCGGGTCGGCGTACAGGTCCTCGCTGCGGATCACGTGCAGCCGGTCCGGGGGCAGGTGGGCGTACCAGCGGTCGAGCTGCTCGGCGTAGCGGCCCCGGGCGGCGTAGGAGAAGTTGCGCAGCGCGTGGTGCGCCGCCGGGGTGTCCGGCCCGTCGACCAGCGCCTCGGCCAGCCGCCCCGGTTCGGCGGCGAGCGCCTCGGCGAAGCCCAACGGCTCCAGCCCGTACGAGCGGGTGTGCAGGTAGTGCGAGTAGGCCCGCTCGACCGGGTCGCGCAGCAGCGCCACGAACCGGGCCTCGGGCAGCGTCGCCGCCACCCGGGCCGGCACGCCGGGGTGGAACAGGTAGTAGGGGCTGGCCTCGAAGCTGCGCCGGCCCGGGGCGGCCGGCGGGAAGTGCGCCCGGTACCAGCGGGTCCCCCGCCCGAAGTGCAGGCTGAAGAACTGGAGTTCCTTGCCGGTGGCGGCCCGCACGTCGGGGTGCTCGGCGAGGTAGTGGTGCAACGAGGTGGTGCCGCACCGCTGCCCGCCGATGATCAGGAAGTCGGGCAGCGCGCCGACCCGGCCGGGCAGCGCCGCCCGCCCCCAGGCGCGGGTGCCGCGTACCACCCGGCGCAGCCGGTCCACGGTGGCCCGGCGCGGTCCCGCGCTCACCGCGGCACCGCCCGGCCGGAGGTGTCCCGGCCGCCCCCGCCCACCCCGGTGGGGAACGGACCGTCGTCGGACGGGTCGACCCCCGGGGCGTCCCCGGGGGCGTCGGACGGGACGCCACGGCGGCGTCGGCGGGCGAGGGTACGCAGCACCATCAGATCCTCCCGGCTGAGCCCCAGTGCCAGCACGGCCCCCAGGTAGACCGCCACGATGGTGGCCAGCCCGGCGACCGGCCGCCACGGCCAGCCCGGCACCAGCCAGCGCACCAGCAGCCCGGCGGCCAGCGCGGCGACCCCGGCGGCCAGCCCCTTGGCCATCCCGACGGTGAACGGCAGCGCGCCGGTCAGGTGGCGGACCTGCACCACCCGGGCGATGTTGACCACGATCAGCGAGGCGCTCCACGCCGCCGCCGCGCCGACGATCCCGTACGCCGGGATGAGCCACAGGTTGAGCAGCACGTTGAGCACCAGGGCGACCAGGTTGTCGGCCATGTTGAGGGCCACCCGGCCGGACATGTTCAGCACCGTGCCGCACGGGCCGGTGGCCGCGTTGACGAGCTGGCCGAGGGCGAGGACCACGGTCACCGCCGCGCCGGTGGCGACCTCGCCGCCGAAGACGCGCAGCAGGTCGCCGGGGAGGACCAGCAGCGCCACGAACGCCGGCAGCGACAGCCGCACCACCCAGCCGGTGGCCACCGCGTAGACCCGGCGGACGTCGTCGAGGTCCCCCCGGTGGTAGAGGTGCGCCAGGTACGGGCCGAACGCGGCGTTGACCGGGGCGAGGACGAAGATGGCGACGGTGACCAGCCGGGTGGCGACGTTGTAGACGCCGATGTCCGGATTGGCGAAGAACCCGAGCAGCAGGGTGTCGACCCAGATCAGCCCGGTCGACGACAGCGACGACACCCAGCTGACCGTGGAGAAGCGGAACAGCTCCCCCGGTCGGTGCACCGGGCGGGCCGGGGGCACCCGGCGGACCAGCCGGGCCAGCGCCAGCAGGGCGAGCAGGGCGGCCGACCAGCCGGCCACCACCAGCGCCCAGAACGCCCCGGTCAGCCCGGCCCCGGTGAGCAGGGCGAGCGCGGTGAGCAGCAGCCGGGTGCCCGGCTCGTAGAGCTGGCCGATGAAGGTGAACGGCCGCTGGGTACGCCAACCCCGGGTCGCCGCCAGCGCCGCCTCGCAGATCGTCGAGGCGGGCAGGGTCAGCGCGACCAGCCGCAGCCCGGTGACCAGCCCCGGGTCGTGCAGCCGGTCGGCCAGCCACGGTGCGCCCGCCGCCAGCGCCCCGGCGAGGACGACCGACGAGCCGGCCGAGACGGCCAGCCCCAACCGGATGGTGCCGCGCAGCGCCGGGGCGTCCGCGTCGGCCAGGTGCACCGCCACGAACCGGGTGAGGCCGGCCCGGAACCCGGACAGCGACAGCAGCCCGGCCAGCGACAGCACCGCGTAGCACTGGGCGTACCGGCCGACCTCCCGGATGCCCAGCAGCCGGGCCAGCAGCAGCATGATCAGGAAGACCGCCGCCTGGCTGAGCAGGGCACCGAGCAGGTTGAGCCCGCCGCCCCGGGCCATCCCCCGGACGTGCCGGTCGCCCTGCGCGGACGCGTGCGACACCGCCACCTACCGGCGTCGGTGCTGCTCGGGCACGGTCGAGGTGACGACCGGCAGCACCACCGTGTCGTCGCCGCGCCGTCCGCCGGTCAGGGCGGGGGCGGCCCGGCCGACCGCCGGCGGCTGCCCGGCCCGGCGGCTGCGCGACAGCCACTCCAGCACCGCCACCAGCAGCACGGCCAGCAGCAGGCCGGCACCGGCGACCGGGAGCACCAGCGCGACCAGCGCCTTCGTCCGGGACACCGGCTGCGTCTCGCCGACGCTGGTCACCTTCTCCGGGTCGGCGGCCTGGGACTGGGCGCGGGCCTGTTGCAGCCCCTGCCGGGCCGAGGCCAACGCGCTGGTCGCGCTGTCGCGTTGGGCGAGCAGCGCCTGGTAGTCGGGCAGCTTCGGACCGAGCCCGTCGAGCCGCTTCTGCCCGGCGCTGATCGACTCGGCGGCGGCGTTGGCGCCCCGGGTGTTGCCGACCGCCTGCATCTGCAACTGCTGCTGCCGCAGGCTGGCGATCTCCTGGAGGGTCGACTGGTAGAGCTTGTCGGGCTGGCTGACCTTGTTGGCCTTCTCCCAGTCGTTGATCGCCCGGGTGGCGGTGGTCAGCTCGTCGGTGGCCGTCTTCACCTCGTCGGTGGCGATGCCGACCTGGCTGGCGAACAGGAAGGCCAGGGCCCGCTTGCCGGTCGCGGCGAGCACCGGGGCGACCGTGGACCGGTCGGCGGTGGTGTAGGTGACGGTGAGCTGGCTGCTCGCGCCGACCTGCTTGACCGCCAGGCCGTCGCGCAGCGCGTCGGCGGGGACCCCGGTGTCGGCGGCCACCTGGTCGACCACCTGCGGGGAGGTCACCGCCGCGGCGAAGGCCGCCGCGAACTGGTTGGCCGCCTGGGTGCCGGTGTACTGCTGGGCCGCGCTGCCGCCGACCAGGGCGGGCGCGGCGACGTACGAGGTGGCCGCGTACTGCTGCGGGCCGAGCAGGACGACCAGCGCGGCCGCCGCTCCGGCCACCAGCGGAATGCCCACCAGCAGCCAGAGTCGACGCCGCGCGACCCGCAGATAGTCGACGATCTCCACCCTGGTGCTCCCCACTGCTTGATCCTTCATCGGTTGTGCCACCCGGTCGTCACCGATCGGGGCGTCGCCGCCCGGGACGGCTCGGCCGGTAGCCCCCGGGCGACCGCGCCGGCTGCCGCGGCGAACGCCGCGAAGTACCACAGGGTGACCACGTTCGAGATCACGTTGGACGCCGCGCTGACCGCGACGAAGGCGACCGCGCAGCCCAGGAACCCGATCGCGATCCCCCGGCCGAGGCTCCCCGGTGGGGCGCGGCGCAGCGCGTTCAGCCCGGTGTGCAGGCACAGCACCATCATCGCCAGGTACGCCAGCAGCCCGGCCAGCCCGGTCTCCACGTACGCGCGCAGGAAGTCGTTGTGCGGCTTCTTCGCCTCGTCGGCCTCGAACTTGGTCATGTTGGGGCCGATCCCGGTGACCGGGTTGCGGTTGGCCAGCGACACGATCTCCGACCAGTAGCCGACCCGCCAGGCGAGGGTGTTGCCGGTGGGGCCGCCGCCGACGGCGGTGTTGTCGGCGAGCTGCCCGAAGCGGTGCGCGACGCTCGGCAGCAGCGCCACCCCGGCCACCGCGACCAGGCAGAGCGCCACCAGCATCCGCCGGCTGCGGTGCAGCACCGCCACCACCAGCAGGCCCAGCCCCGCCCCGAGGATCGCACTGCGGGTGTTGGTGAGCAGCAGGAACAGCAGCGACGCGGTGAGCAACGCGCCGAGGCCGAGCCGAAGCCGGCGGCTCAGGTAGCGGTGGATGCCGAACCCGAAGATCACCATGAACATCAGGTAGCGGCCGAACGTGGTGGACTGGCTGAACGGGCCGCTGATCCGGGTGAAGTCCCCCTTGATCTCGGCCGGTGGGTGGCCGAGCAGGGACAGCACGGCGGTGTAGCCGACCGCCAGCACCAGCGACACGTACGCGGCGAGCAGCACCCGGCGGACCGCCGGCAGGTCCGGCATGAGCTGCTCCAGGACCACGAACATGACCACCACGGTGCCGATCCGCAGCGCCTCCAGGGCGCTGGGCACCGGCTGGGCGGCCCCCGCCGCGCTGACCAGACAGGTGGCCCCGACCAGCAGCATCGCCACGCCCAGCGGGGAGCCGCGCAGCCGGCCCCGCTGGCGTAGCTGGGCGGCGAGCCAGAGGCCGGCGGCGAGCAGGAACAGCACCGCCAGGATCGTCGACGGGTCCATCGTCCGGGTCGCCGCCGCGCCGTCGGCCCGGCCGGCCGTCGGGCCGCTGAGCTTGAACAGGTCGACGCAGGAGCGGACCGCCAGCATCAGCAGCACGTACGCCGCGAAGCGGGTGAGCGCGAGCACGCCGACGGCCAGTCCGGCGAGGACCACCAGGGGCAGCACCGCGCCGACCCGGCCGCCAGCGGAGGCGGTCAGTCCGACGCCGAGCGCCACCACGGCGCACAGCAGCGCCGCGCCGACGGTCAACAGGCGGGCGGTCGGGTCACCGCCGGACCACCGTCGCCGCCCGCCGTCGGGCAGGGTGAGGTCGCCCTCCGTGCCGTGTCGCTGTCCGTCCACCGCTCGCCGACCACTCGTTTCCAGGGAACTGTTGCCGGTCGCCGCCGACGGCCGGGAGAACGGCCTAATCTAACGGTCGCCGAGGTCGGGGGACATGGGCCGTTACGCCGACCGTGGGCGACCCAACGTCCGGTTCCCCGGGGCGGGGGGCGCGCAGGGCCAGCGAGAAGTAGAGTTTTTCCAGCTCACGGGCGGCCGCGTCCCAGCTGTACTCGGCGAGCACCCGGTCGCGCAGCAGGGCCGCGCCGGCCCGTTCGGCCGGCAGGTCGGCGGTCACCGTGCCCAGCGCCCGCAGCAGGTCGTCGACGTCACCGTCGCGGAACAGCCGCTGCCCCGGCCCGTCGCGGTCGAGCACCTCACGGTGGGGTTCGATGTCGCTGGCGACCACCGGCAGCCCGTACGAGGCGGCCTCCAGCACGGTCAGCGGCAGCCCCTCCAGGCGGGACGGCTGCACGAAGGCCGCCGCGTGCGAGTACAGCTCGGCGAGCAGGTCGCCGTAGACGAAGTCGGTGAACACGATGCGCGGGTCGTCACCGGCGGCCTCACGGAGCCGGGCGACGTAGCCGTCGGTGAAGGCGGAGCCGCCGACGATGGCCAGCCGCAGGTCGGTGGGCAGCCGCCGGAACGCCTGGACGAGCAGGTCGGCGGCCTTCTCGGGGACGAGCCGGCCGACCAGCAGCAGGTAGCCGCCGGGGCGCAGGCCGAACCGGGTCAGTTCCCGGGGCGGCCGGTGGGTGGGGGCGGCCACCCCGTTGGGGATGTACCGGGCGGGCCGGCCGAACCGGGTGGTGTAGTGCGCCGCGAGGCCCCGGGACACGGTCACCCGGGCGTCGGGCAGGTGCCCGCTGAGCCGGTACGCGGTGCCGAGCACGGCCCGCGCCGCCCGGCCCCACTTGTCGCGCTGGTTGTCCAGCCCGTGCACGGTGAGCACCACCTTGGCGCGGGAGGCGTACCGGGCCAGCGGTGCGGTCAGCACCGGGCCGAGGCCGTGGTAGTGCACGATGTCGGGGCGCTCGGTCAGTGCCGCCAGGGTCGAGGTGGCCGAGTGCACGATGGCGTCGAGGTGCTTGCTGGGCACGGTACGGGCCCGCCGCAGCCGGATGCCCCGGTGCCGGGTCGCCTCCACCGCGCCGTAGCTGTCCCGGCAGTAGACGGTCACCTCGTGGCCGAGGCCGACCAGCCGGCTGGCCACCTCCTCCACGTGCCGTTCGATCCCCCCGTAGGTGGCCGGCACGCCCTTCTGGCCGATCATCGCCACCCGCAGGGGACGCCACCCCGGCGGGCGGGTCAGGCTCGGCCCCGAGCGGTCGGTGCGGAGCTGCTCTCCCCGGTCTGCGGCATCGTTACGGAACGGCACTGTCCCCCCTCGTTTTCGCTACCACCGGGGCGGTGGCGCGGCCCCCGGCGCACGGGACGCTAGATCATCGACGTTCGGCCGGCCACTGGCCGGTCAGTCAGACCTGACCGGCCACCGGCACCGCCGGCCGGGTCGGACACCTGCCGGTGCCGCCCGGCCGGGTGCCGGTGGCCGCCCGGGTCCCGGTACGACGCCGGGAGGACGGAGTCTCCGTCCTCCCGGCGACCGGAGGGTGACGTCAGGAGGTCGGGCCGCCGAACTCCACCCAGTTGAGGTTGAACAGGCTGGTCGTGGTTCCGCCGGAGACGGGCTTGAAGACCAGGTAGAGCGCGTGCGTGCCGGCCGCCTGGCTGACCGGGAAGGTCTGGCTGGCCCAGGCGCTGGTGCCGGTGGTCGCGTTGAGCGTCGCGCTGGTCACCAGCTCACCGGTCGGCGAGTCGAGCCGCAGTTCGACGATGCCGCGCGGGGTTCCGGCGGTGGCCGTGGAGCCACCGGCGTACCGGAAGGTGATCTTGTCGATCCCGCCCAGGTTGATCGGGTCGAGCGCGATGTGGTCACCGTTGTCGATGCCGGCCACGTGCTGGCCGCCACCGGTGTCGGTGGTGTTGGCCAGCGTGACGCCCTGCTGGACCTGGGCGAACTCGGCCTGCTGCCGGAAGGTCTGCAGGACGATCTGGTCCAGCGCGGACAGCGCCGGCTGGCCGTTGGCGCCCTTGTCGGTGTAGGTGGCGCTGATCGCGCCGTACAGGTAGCCACCGGCGTGGTCGGCACCGTCGGCCGGGGTCTCGAACGAGCCCGAGCAGCCGTTGGCGTCGCTCATGCCGTGCCCGTGGGTGTCGTGGCCGAGCACGAACGAGACCGTCACCCGGCTGCAGTCGATCGGGCCGTCCTCGGGGTCGGTCACGGTGACCGTCCACGGCACGGTGTCACCCCAGTTGAAGAAGGTGCCGGACAGCGGCGAGGTGACCTTCACGGTGGGCGCGGTGTTGCCCACGGTGATCTCGCGGGTGAGCACCGCCGTCTTGCCGCTGGAGTCGGTGACCGTCAGCTTGGCGGTGAAGACCCCGTTGGTGGTGTAGGTGTGCGACGCGTCCCGCTCGGTCGAGTCGGTGGTGCCGTTGCCGTCGAAGTCCCAGGCGTAGGTGATGGTCTCGCCCGGGTCCGCGTCGTAGGAGCCCTCGGCGGAGAACTGCACGGTCAGCGGCGCCTGCCCGGAGGTCGGGCTGGCCTTCAGCTCCGCCACCGGGGCGCGGGTGCCCTTGGCGTAGCGGATCACCGACAGCGCGGCGTCCGGGTTGGCCCGGAAGAAGCCGTCGCCGTACTCCAGCAGGTAGAGGTTGCCGTCCGGGCCGAACTCCATGTCCATCGGGTTGTCGAAGACGAAGCCCGGCAGGAACTGCTCCACCCCGACCAGCTTGCCGCTGCCGTTGGTGCGCATCATGAAGATCTTGTCCCGGGTGAACTCCCCGAACACCACCGCGTCGTTGTAGTACTCCGGGAACTTGGTCTCGGAGGCCAGCGCGGCGTCGTACTTGTAGACCGGGCCGCCCATCGGGCCGACGCCACCGGTGCCGAGCACCGGCCACTTGAACTCACAGGTGCCCGGCGGCGTGCTCAGGTAGCCCTCCGCGCAGGTGGTGGTGGCCCGGAAGGTGTAGTTGAGCTGCGGGTCCTGCACCGGCGGGAGGACCGTCCGGCCGGTGTTGCGCGGCGAGTCGTTCACCGGCGCGGCGCAGTTGAAGGCGCCCTTCGACTGCTTGGTCACGAAGTCGTAGTCGATGTACGGCAGGGTCGGCGAGTAGCAGTACGGCCACCCGTAGTTGCCGGCCTTGTTGGTGGAGATCCACCGACCGGTGCCCTCCGGGCCCCGGGCCGGGTTCGGCGTCTGCGAGTCCGGCGAGTAGTCACCGATGTAGACGAAGCCCCGGGAGTCCACGTCGAACCGGAACGGGTTGCGCAGACCCATCAGGAAGATCTCCGGGCGGGTCTTGTTGTCCCGGTCCTCGGCCTCGGGGAAGAGGTTGCCGGCCGGGATGCTGTACGACCCGTCCGCCTTCACCTTGATCCGCAGCACCTTGCCCCGCAGGTCGTTGGTGTTGCCGGCGGACCGCTGGGCGTCGTAGCCCGGACCCTGGGTCGGCGACTCGTTGATCGGGGTGAAGCCGTCCGAGCCACCGGCGTTGGTGTCGTCACCGGTGACCAGGTAGAGCAGCCCCTTGCCGTCGAACTTGACCTCACCGGCGACGTGGCAGCAGATGCCCCGGTCGGTGTCGACCTTCATGATCTTCTGCTCGCTGGCCAGGTCCAGGTGCGGGGTCGGCTCCTCCACGAACTTGAACCGGGAGAGCTGGTTGTACCCCTTGTAGACGTCCCACACGCTCGGGTCGGTGCTGGTCGCCGGCGCGTCCGTGGTGGGGGTGTCCAGCTTCGGCGCGTAGTAGGCGTACACCCACTTGTCGGTGGCGAAGTCCGGGCCGATGGTGACCGACTGGAGGCCGTCCTCGTCGTGCTGGTACACCGGGATGGTGGTGATGACCGGGCTGGCGCCGGTCTCCGGGTCGTAGAGCCGGATCTCGCCGGCCCGGGTGTTGTGCAGCACCCGACCGTCGGGCAGCACCGACAGGGTCATCGGCTCGCCCGGCTCGTCGTTGAGGATGACCTTCTCGTAGTTGGCCTTGACCGTGGCACCGCAGTCGCCCTCGACCATGCCGGCCGACCACTGGATCGCGCCGAGCAGGTGCTTGCGGAACGCGCCGTTGGCGTACGTGTCGGCGGAGTCGCCGAGCCCGGTGTAGAACGACCGGCCGCCCTGGAAGTCCTTGCACCAGGAGATCGGGTGGTCGTAGCCCATGGTGCCGCCGGTGAACGTCTTCTCGTCCACCGTGGCGAGCACGTGCGCGGTGCCCCGGACGTTGGTGGTGAAGTTGTACCACTGGTCGTTGAGGGTGAGCTGCCGGGCGAGCGGCTTGCTCGCCGGGTGCGCCCGGTCGGCGACGTCGATGCTGGCCGACCCGCTCGACGCCGTGCCGGCGGCGGTGGTGCCGACGATGTCGCGGTAGAACGTCCACGACGGTTCGGCCTCGACCGCGGCGTGCACGCCGAGGTAGCCACCGCCGTTGCGGATGTAGCGCTCGAAGGCCGCCTCCTGGCCGCTGTTGAGCACGTCGCCGGTGGTGTTGAGGAAGACGACCGCGCCGTAGCTGGCCAGGTTGTCGTCGGAGAAGGCGGTCGAGTTCTGGGTGACGTCGACGGTGAAGCCGTTGCTGCTACCCAGGGTGCGGATCGCGTTGACGCCCTTGTCGATCGACGGGTGACGCTCACCGTCGGTCTTGGTGAACACCAGGACGCTTGTCGTGTCCTGGGCCGGCTGGGCCAACGCCGGTGCGGTCGCGGCGAGCGGGACGACGATCCCTACCCCTGCGATCGCGGCGAGCCATCGGTGTACCGATCTTGCCATCTGGTTCCTCCGGTGGGGGGACGATGTGCTGCCTGCTCCGGGCGGGTGCCGGGGCCACCCGGGTGGTGCGGTGCTGCGTCTCGCTCTCCGGTGGGGACGGGACAACGCCGTCCCGACCCCGTGCGGTTCGCCGACCGGGGAGCTGCGTACGGCCAGGGCCCGTGCCGGGGGCGCGCGGCGGCGCGGCCCGGGGTCACGGGTCGGAAGAGGTCACGTGGTACGGGCCCGCCGGGGCGGTACGCCCGGTGCTGTCCGGGGGCCGTCTGCGGCCCGGACGGTCGGGGCGGGGCCCGGGTGGTGGCGGTCGCGTCGGGGGACGCGACCGCCACCGCCGGTGCCGCCGGCGGTGGTGCGACCGCCGGTCGGTGCGCAAGCGGCGGCCGGCTGCCGGCCGCCGGGCGGGTCAGTCCTTGTTGTAGATGGTCAGGTCGGCCATGTTGGCGTAGCTGAGCCGGGCGAAGTCCAGCGACTGGCCCGGGTTGGTGGCACCGCCGGGGGCGGTGTCCATCTCCCAGTTGGCGTGGTGGAAGTCGGACTCGCCGATGGTCTGGAAGAACTGCTGGAAGTTGATGTCGCCCTCACCGAGCGGGATCATCTCGTAGCCGTTGGCCAGCGCCGAGTTGCGGTTGCCGTCCTTGGCGTGGAACAGCGGGAACCGCTTGGTGCGCCGGGCCACGTTCAGGATCGGGTCGAACAGCGAGGTCTTCTGCTGGCCGGCCGAGTTGGTGTACTTGGTGTGCTTGTACCGGGCCACGTACGCCCAGTAGATGTCGCACTCGAAGAAGACGTACTTCGGGTCGGTCTTGGCGAAGAAGTACTCCAGCCGGCGCACGCCGGAGGACCGGGTCGGCCTGCCGTTGGCGTCCAGCGGGCCGCTGTCGAGCAGGAACGAGTAGGCCACGTCGTGGTTGTGGGTGTAGAGGCGCATCTTGCGCTCCTTGGCCTGCCGGCCGAGCTCGTTCCACACGTCGGCCGCGGCGTCCCAGTCGGACTGGTAGGCGCTGTTGGTCGGGTCGCTGCCGGTGCCGATGTTCTTCATGCCGAGTTCCTCGGCGATGTCCAGCTGCTGCTGGAAGGTGGCCGCGTTGATCGACGTGTGGGTGCCGTTGGCGACCAGCCCGTTGTCGTCCAGGATCTTGCGGATCTCGGTCGGGGTGATCTGCCGGCCCAGGATCGAGGTGTGCTGGTTGTAGCCGGCGAACTCGATCTCCTTGTAGCCCATCTCGGCCAGGCTGGCGAGCACCCGCTCGAAGCCGTAGGGCACGCCGCTGTCGTCCGGGGCGGCGGAGATCCGGTCCCGGACGCTGTAGAGGATGATGCCCCGGTTCTGCTCCGGGATGAGCGGGTCGACCCGCCACTTGCCGTCCGCGCGGGCCGGGCCCTTGGTCTGGAGCACCGGCAGGCCGGCCGCGCCGAGCACGGCGGCGGCGCCGGCCGACGCGGCCAGCAGCCGACGGCGGGTGACCTGGGCGCGGTACTGGGGGTCGGAGGCCATACGGCGCTGATCCTCGTTCACAAATTCCACCTTTCGAGGGCGGCCCTGGCGGGCCACTGAGACGTGCGAGTCCTGCTGGGAGGGTCGAAGGACCTGCGCCGCCGAATACGCGTGGCCCGGTGGATGACTGGTCGGTCAAGGGGGGATGTCAACCGTGTTACGTCTGTGAACCGGACACTAACGGTGGCTGACGGCTAAAGATAGACCTCGAACGGAGAAACTTTTGTTCGTACGAACAAAAGTTCCTGATGGTCGGAGCCGATGCCCGAACGGTCGCCCAGACCCGGCTCCCCGGTCGATCCCCCGGCCCTCACCAGCACGAACACCGACGACGCCCCGGACGCGGACAGGCGGACACGACGCGGGGCGCGCCGTCGACCCGCGATCGAATCGACAGCACGCCCACCGCGTCCCCCACCGGCCGGCCCGCCACCGGGCGCGGCGGCCGGTCGGAACGCCCGTCCCCCGGGGCGCTACCCGGGACCGGCCAGCACCAGCTCACCGAGCCGCTGCTCCAGCGCCGCCGCGTCCAGCCCGCCGGGCCAGCCGCGCAGCAACGCGCCACCCTTGGCGACCAGCACGACGGCCGGCGGCTCCCGCACCGCGTACGACCGCCAGATGGTCTGCTGTTCGTCCACCACGACGGGATACTCCACCCGGTGCGCCCGCAGGTAGTCCTGCAACTCGTCGGCCTGGTCGACACCGGCCACGCCGACGAAGACCACCCGGTCCCGGTGCCGGCGGGCCAGCTCGCTCAGCGCGTCCTGCCGGTCGGCGCAGGTGGTGCACCAGGAGCTGAAGAAGGTGAACACCACCGGGCGGTCGGCCCAGAGCCGGGCGGCGGTGAGCGGGGTGCCGTCGGTCAGCCCGCCGGTGAACGCCGGGGCGGCCGGCGCGCCGCCCGGTGGCGGGCGCAGCGCCAGGTCGGCGGGGACCGGTCCGGGCAGCGTCGCGGCGCCCCCGGCGAGC
>NZ_JACGMO010000147.1:0-17738 GCF_015354745.1 Micromonospora sp. S-DT3-3-22 | reverse complement strand
AACAAACATGTTGCCAAAGGAATCCCAAACCAACCAAACCCGAAGATTCAGCCGGCACGGGGTATAAAACAATTGGCACTGGCTTTACAAGCACCCTGTTGAGTTCTCAAAGAACAACCACACACCACCCGGAAGCCCCGCAACAGCAGAACCCCCGACCTGGGGCATCTCATTCACCGCGCCCCGCGCTTCCGCGCCAGGCACTTTTACTACGTTACCCGGTGGTATCCGCCGTGTCAAACCGCTCTGTCACGATCCACACCACATCAACCACAATTTCCACACACCACGAACACCCCCGGCTCACACCGGAAAACATCGTGATTATCGCCAGGCCGGCCGCAGCGGTTTCCCGCACTCTCGCCCGATTCCCTGCCGGTCGTTCACTCTACCCGGTCGGTTTCGCCCCGCCGTACCGACCCCCCGGGCCGATCCGGAAGCACCACCCGAGATCAGGAACCGCGCTCCGGCCTCCAGGACTTTCGCCCTGTTTCGTCCGTTCCGCGCTGGCAGAGAGAAAGTTACGCGTCCGCCGAGATGATCGTCAAATCCACAGCGGGCGTCCCGCGTCACATGGCGCGCCGACAGCGCCGGACCGGCCCGCACAACCCGCCCGGATGTCGCGTCTGAGCTGTGCAAAGACCAGTGGGGTGAGGGCCGGATGGGCCGAACGGCCAGAACCTGCGAGCACAGTTGGCGAACGTCATTCATATACGTAGCGTTACGGCTGCACCGCAGCGCAGCGGCCCTCCAACCCCCTTCCTAACTGCGTAAAGGGGCTTCTCGTGGGAGAGGCTGTCCTCACCGTTGCCGTCACTCTCGGTGTTTTGGTTCTGTTCCTGGTGGTCGCCGCCTTCGGGTACGGGTTCCTCCGGCCGGAACGCGCGGCGCTCCTGCGTCGCCGTCCGCCGAGGTTCCCCCGGCACACCCTGGTCCGCCCGCACGAGGTGGCCGTCCTGATCGCCTGCCGCAACGGCTCGGCGACGATCGGGAGCACCGTCCGGTCGGCCCGGGCCACCGGCGCCCAGGTCTTCGTGGTGTCGGACGCCTCGACGGACGCCACCGCCGCCACCGCGACCGCCGCCGGTGCCCGGGTGCTCGAACTCGCGACCAACGTCGGCAAGCCGGCCGCGCTGCACGCCGCGTACACCGCCTTCGACCTGGGTGGGGCATACCGGGCGGTGGCGATCCTCGACGACGACGTCCTGGTGGAACCGGACTTCGTCACGGCCGCGTTGGCGCTGCTGGCCGACGACGTGGCGATCGTGGTGGGTCACAACGTCACCTGGTGGCCGGCGGAGCACCGGTGGAACCCGTGGTTGGCCAAGCGGGCCTACAGCTACTGGAACTACCAGGCGATCGTCCGCCGCATCCAGAGCCACTTCAACGTCATGAACTGCATCTCCGGCTCGAACTCGGTGTACCGCACCGAACTGCTGGACGTCCTGCTGCCGCAGCAGCCGCCGTACATCGTCGACGACACCTACTGGGTGCTGGAGACCCACCGCCGGCAGCTCGGAAAGGTCGTCTACGCCCCGCGGGCCGTCGCGCAACTCCAGGACCCGACCACCGGGCGGGACTGGTACCGGCAGAACCTGCGCTGGCTGTGGGGCACCTTCCAGGGCGTCATCGGGCACCGGGTGGGCCGGAGTCACAGCCGGTTCGACTACGCCTACCTGCTGCTGATGCTGCACTGGGCGCTCTACGTCGCCGGCGCACCGGCCACCCTGTGGCTGCTGGCCACCGCCGGGCCCGGGTTCGTCGGCGGGCTGCTGCTGATGCTCGCCGGCCAGGCGTTCTGGATCGCGCTCGCGGCCTGGCGGTTGGGGCGGCCCCGACTGCTGCTCTTCCTGCCGACGATCGTCCTGACCGACCTGCTCTACCGGGTCGTCCTGGTGCACGCGCTGGTCAAGGCGATCCGCCGACCCACCGTCGACCGCTGCGTCTGGTCCTCACCGGGGCGGATCGCCCACCCCGGAGCAGGCGCGGTCGTCCCGATCCGTACCGACGCCTGAGGGAGGTGAACATGTCCGCGAGTCAGGATCTGCCGGTCACCGGCGCTCCGACGGCCGCCGTCGGTCTGATCGGCGCGCTCGTCCTGGGGCTCGGTGCCCTACTGGTGACCGTCGCCCAGTGGGGTGCCCGGTCCCGTCGTCAGGACCGCTGAGCGGGGATACCTGCGGATAACCTCCCCGGTCCGGCCCGCGCAGCCGGTCGGCTGCGCGGGCCGGACCGCCAATTCCGCCGGAACGGTCGACTCCGGGGAGCCGGACCGACGACCAGACTGACGGGCACCGATCCGGACCGCGTACGGCGGAGCCGCTGGCCGGCCCGGATCGGTGCGTGGACCCCACCGGGGCCCGGTCACCCGGAACATCGGTCGCCGGTAGTGTTTCGCCCCATCGTGGGCGTGGGGTCGCCCGCGCGACCTGGATCACCGAGGAGTACGGAGGCTGGCGCCATATGTCCACCGGGGAGGAGTCGTACGCGTCGCGGGACGACGGGTCGGCACGGCCGAGCTTCGAGCTCGCGCTACGGGGCTACGACAAGCGGCAGGTGGACCGGTACGTCGAGCAGATGGACGGCGCGCTGTCGACGTTGACCGCCGAGCGGGCCCAGGCGGCCGGCCAGATCCAGGGCCTGACCGCGCACATCCAGCGGTTGCAGGCGGAGCTGACCGAGTTGCGTCAGCGTCCCGCCCAGGTGGACCGGGCGTCCTTCCGCGACCTCGGTCCGATGGTGGACCAGATCCTCGCCCTGGCCGAGAAACAGGCCGCGGTGATCACCGACTCGGCCTCCCAGCGGGCGAACCAGCTCCAGGGTGAGGCGGAGAAGACGCTGGTCGAGGCCCGGGACCGGACCGCCCAGGCGCTGCGGGACCTGGACGAGGAACTCGCCACCCGCCGCGACGAGCAGGAGAAGGCGTACGAGGAGCGCCGGACGGCGGCCGACGCCGAGCTGGCCGAGATCCGGGAGCGGGCCGAGAAGCTGCGGGCCGAGGGGGAGGCCGCCCACGAGCGGGCCCAGCAGGAGGCCAAGCGGATCAGCGAGCAGACCGCGAAGCAGATCACCCAGACCAGGGCCGCCGCCGAGGCGTTGACCAAGGCGGCCCGGACCCAGATCCAGCAGGAGATCCAGGCGGCCCGGACGCAGAGCCAGCAGGAGCTGGCCCAGTGGCAGGCCACGGTGGAGCGGGAGGTCGGCGAGCGGCGGGCCGCGGCCGAGCAGGAGCTGGCCGAGCAGCGGGCGGCGGCGGAACGGGAGCTGACCAACCAGCACAGCGCCGCCGAGCAGCAGATCGCCGCGTTGATCGCCGAGGCGCAGCAGTACGCCACCGAGGTCCGTCAGCGGGCCGACGAGCAGACCAGCAGTCACCAGGAGCAGCTCGCCACGGTGCAGCGGGAGATCGCCGACCGGCAGAAGACCCTCGCCGAGGTGCAGGGTGAGCTGGAGACGGCCCGTGCGCAGCTGGCCGAGATCCAGCAGGAGGGTGACACCACCGAGCGGGAGTTGGCGCGTTCCCGGCAGCGGTTGGAGGAGGTGCGTCGCGACCTGACCGCCGAGAACCGACGGTTGGAGGAGGCCCGGCAGGCCGCCGAGAGTGTGGAGCGGCACGCCAAGGACGTCCGGGCCCGGGTGCAGCGGGAGGCGAAGCGGGTCGCCGACCTGGCCGCCGCCGCCGTGATGGCGGCCGCCGCCGGGGGTGGGGAAACCGCCGAGTACCCGACGGTGGCGGCCCGGCCGGCCACCGAGCCGCCGGTCGAGGCGGCCACCGAACCGCCCGCCGGCAGGGTGCCGACCAACGTCTGACGAACGGGTACGGCCCGGGGCGAATTCGCTGTGCTCCGGGCCGGTGGGGACGTAGCCTGGCGGTCCCGTCACCCTGACCAGCGAACGAGGTGTGGTCCCGTGCCCGTGCTCCGTGTGCCGACCGTCCGCTTTCCGCGTCCGTCCACGCACCTCCGGAGTCATCGACATGGATCTCGATCGTAGTTTCGTCATCCGCGAAGGCGACCTTCGCATCCTCAACCCGTTCGACGCCGACAAGCTGGCCACCCTGGGCCGGGTGATCCGGCTGCGCCCCGACGACACCCTGCTCGACCTGTGCAGCGGCAAGGGTGAGCTGCTCTGCACCTGGGCCCGCGCGCACGGGGTCCGGGGCACCGGTGTCGACATCAGCACCGCGTTCACCGCCGCCGCCCGGCATCGGGCGGGCACGCTCGGGGTGGCCGACCGGGTCCGTTTCGTCCACGACGACGCCGCCGGGTACGTCCACCCGGTACCGGTCGACGTGGCCGTCTGTCTCGGTGCGACCTGGATCGGCGGGGGTGTCACCGGCACCGTCGACCTGCTGGCGCGGGCGCTGCGTCCGGGCGGGATGCTGCTGGTCGGGGAGCCGTACTGGCGGCGGGAACCGCCGGACCAGGAGACCGTCGCCGGCTGCCACGCCACCGTGCGGGACGACTTCGACGATCTTCCCGGGCTGATCGGCCGGATGCAGGGGCACGGCTGGGACGTGGTCGAGATGGTCCTCGCCGACCAGGACAGTTGGGACCGGTACGCCGCCGCGCACTGGCTGACCCTGCGCCGTTGGTTGGACGCCCATCCCGACGACGCGCTCGCCGGGTCGTTGCGGCGGGAGCTGACCGAGGACCCGCTGCGGCACGTCCGGTACCGGCGGGAGTACCTGGGCTGGGGTGCCTTCGCCCTGCTCCGACGCTGAGCCGGGGACGGGGCGGGCCGGCGGGCTGACCGGGACGCGGCATCGGCGGCCGGGCGTCGCGGTCAGCCGGTGACGATCTCGTCGAGCACCCGCTGTTGGAAGGCGCGGGCCGCGGCGGCGGACGGGGGCGGGCCGCCGTCGCGGGCGTCGACACAGCGGCGCACCAGCTCGGGGTCGCGGCCGAGGGTGATCACCCGGTGGCCGGCGGCGACCTTGGACAGCCAGTCGCCGTCGCGGAGGCGGACCAGCGCGCGGCAGGCGTTCAGCACCGCGTCCTGCGCGCCGGGGGCGGGGGCGTCCCCGGGTGGGGCGGGCCGGGCCAGCCACCAGCGCAACGCCGCCACCAGCAGCGTGCGCAGGTCGTCCGGGGACAGGTCGGCGAAGACCTCGCCGGCCGGCGGGCCGGTCAACGGGCGACCCCGCTGGTGCAGGATGCTGCGGTCCAGGCCGTACCAGAAGTGGCCGTCGGCGGCGGGCCGGTCGGCCGGGTCGAGGGTGGCCCGCGACGGCATCGCCGCCCCGGTGTTGAGTTCCACCTCGAACCCCGGTTCGCCGGTGCCCGAGCCGGCCACCGGGCGGGTGTAGACGACCAGTTCGAGGCCGCGTGCCGGGCACGGCAGCGCCTCGTGCCGCAGCCGGGTGACCAGTTCCTGCCGGGTCCGTCGGGGTAGCGCGTCCCGGCAGACCAGCGCCACGTCCACGTCGCTGCGGCCCGGCTGGTACGCGTCCAGCGCCACCGACCCGGCGGCGTAGCCGCCCACCAGCTGCGGCCCGAGCACGTCGCGGGCGGTGCCGACCAGGTCGGCGAGGTAGCGGCGCACGGCGGTGTCCATCCCGGTCATTCTGCCGCCCGCGCGGGCGGCCGTCGTGGTGCGGGTGCGGCGGACCGGGGTCCGGGCCGCCGGGCGGAGTCGGGTGGGGGGCACCCCTGGCGCGGACGCCACGGGTGGGACAGACTTGAGGCCCGACAGCGAGGACGGGGGCATGGGCAGCTCCACACAGGACGATGCGGCGGCGGATTTCGTGCGGGAACTGACCCACTGGCGTCACCAGCGGGGCATGTCCAAGAAGGAACTGGCCGAACGCACCGGTTTCGACCCGTCGTACGTCAGCCACATCGAGAACGGCCGGCACCAACCCACCGAGGAGTTCGCCCGGCGGGTCGAGCTGGTGTTGGACAGCGGCAACCGGATCTGGCAGCAGTACGTCGCCTTCGCCGACAGCCGGGGCCCCGGGGGACGCCGCTCCCCGCTCGGCCCGACCGCGGTGCCGCCGCCGGCTGGGTCGCATCTGGTGATCGAGGACGAGCAGGCCAGCCTCTCCCTCGTCGACGGGGTGTACGAGTGCCGGTTCCGGCGGGTGCTGCACAGTGTGGGCACCGAGCCGATCACCCGGCACACGGTGCAGATCGACATCGACCGGTTCCCGGACGATCCGGCCCGGTCGACGGTCTTCCACGGTCGCCATCCGCTCACCATCGACGAGGTCGACTTCCGGGCGACCATCGGCGTCGACCAGCCGGAGCCGATGCGGTGGCGGGTCGGGCGCAGCCGGGACGCCTTCCTCAAGATCGTGCTGCTGCTCGACGGCGGGGGCACCCCGATGCCGCTCTATCCCGGCCAGCGCACCGTGGTGGACTACGCCTACCGGGTGCCGGCGTGGAAGTTCGGCGACTGGCTGCAACGCGACATCCGGCTGCCCACCCGCAACCTGGTGGTCCGGCTCGACTTCCCGACCGAGACGGGTCCCACCGTCTGGGGCAACGAGACCTCGTTCACCGCGGAGAGCAGCGCCGAGGTGCGCCCGGACGGCCGGGAGCGGCAGGGGCGGATCGCGTACGAGTGGGTGGTGCCGCGGCCCCGGTTGCGGGCGCAGTACCGGGTGGAGTGGCGCTACGCCGATCCACGCGCCGCCCTGGTCGACGCGCCGTCGGATATCCGACCCCTGGCCTGCTGAACGCCGTCGCCGGTTCGGCCGGACGTTCCCACCCGACGGGCCGACAGGTGTCGTTTCCGACAGATCCGGCCGGTTGTTCGGGCTCGGCATAGCGGTGCGGCGGGCCCGACCGTTAGGCTCAAAGGCTGAACGGGGCCGACGGAAACATCGTCTCCGCTCGATGCGGGTTGCGAGTATCGGCTGGTAGTGGCACCGGAAGGTAGGCTGGAGTGACCCGAGAAGGTGAGCCTGGGCCGCGATACGCCCACCGCGCGGACAACAAGCGGGTGGCGTACGAGGAGACCGGTGCTCCCGACGGGTTCCCCGTCTTCCTGATGCACGGCACACCCGGCAGCCGCCGGGGGCCGAAACCCCGGGGCATCGTGCTCTACCGGATGGGCATCCGGTTGATCGCCTACGACCGCCCCGGTTACGGCGACTCCGACCGGTTCGAGGGCCGGGACGTGGCGGACGCAGCGCGGGACGTGGAGGCCATCGCCGACCAGCTCCACCTGGACCGGTTCGCGGTCGCCGGCCGCTCCGGTGGCGGGCCGCACGCACTGGCCTGCGCCGCCGACGAACGCCTGCGCGGCCGGGTGAGCCGGGTCGCGGTGCTGGTGAGCTTCGCCCCCTCGGAGGCCATCGGCCTGGACTGGTTCGAGGGGATGAACGGCGACAACCAGCGCGGCTTCGGCAACGGCCGCCCGGACACCGAGATCGTGGTCGAGGAGATCCGGCAGCGGGCCGCCCGCGCCGCCGAGGACCCCCGGTTCCTGCTGCGGGACCTGATGACGCAGATGGGTCCCCCCGACCGCCGGGCGATCAACGACGCGGCGCTGCGCGGGATCATCTTCGACACCTACCAGGAGGCCCTGCGGGCCGGCCCGTACGGCTGGATCGACGACGTGTTGGCGTTGCGCCGCGACTGGAAGTTCAACCTCGACGCGATCGACACCATGGCCACCCCGGTGCGGCTGTGGCACGGCGCGGACGACACCTTCGCCCCGGCCAGCCACGGCCGCTGGTTGGCCGCCCGGATCCCCGGGGCGGAGATCGAGGTGCAGCCCGGTGCGGCCCACTTCGACGCCATGGGGCAACTCCCCCGCATCCTGCGGTGGCTCGGCGACGGGCAGGTGCCGACGGGCACCGACGTGCTCATCGGTGCCCGACCCGGTCAGTAGGGGTGCGGGTCGAGGACCCGCCGCACGTACCGCCCGTCGCGCAGCACCACCACGCTCGGGTGTTCCTGCCCGATCCGGTCGGCGAGCCGGTCCGCCAGCCGCATCCGCCCGATGCTGACCACTCCCCCGCTCGCCGCCTGCCGGGCCGTCTCCACGTTGCCGAGGCTGCGCAGCGTGTCCGGGTGGTCGGCCCCCAGCACCGCGGTCAGCCGGGCCACCACGGCCAGCAACCGGGTGAGGCCCTCCTCGGCCTGCCCGTCGAGGATGGTGAAGACGGCGGCGTTGTTGTCCGCGCCCATGCTGAACGGATGCTCGGGTCCGAGCACCTCCCGCAGCCCGTCGGCCGCGGCCATGGTGAACGCGTACGCCTCCTCCTGCGCCCCCGCGTCCCACAGCGCCACCCCCCGGTTGAGTTCACACACCAGCGTGTAGGGGTGCTGTGCCCCGAACACCTGGGTGAGCGTCTGCTGCACCTCCTCCAGCTCCGACCGGGCGTGCGCCGCCTGGCCCTGGAGCATCAGGTTGGCCGTCCGGCTCAACCGGCACAGCAGGGTGTCCGGGTTGGTCGGCCCGACGGTGGAGCGCAGCCGGGTGTAGGCGTCGTCGAGCAGCCGGCCCGCCTCGGCGATCCGGCCGGTGCTGCGCAGCGACGTGGCCAGGTTGGCCTGGCTGAGCAGCAACTCGCGGAACTGGTCGCCGAAGAGCCGGCGGTACCCCTCGATCACGTCCTCCAGCAACACCACCGAGCCCTGGTAGTCGCCGGTCTCCCGCAGATCACGGGCGTAGTTGCTGGCCGAGAGCAGGGTCCGCGGGTGGTCGGGACCGAGCACGACCCGCAACCGGCGGTAGGTCGTCTGGTCGGTGTCGAGCGCCCGGACGAAGTCCCCGGTGAGCCGGTAGGAGGCGGCCAGGTTGTTGGCCGCGTTCAGGGTGCGCCGGTGGTCCTCCCCGAACACCTCCACGGACGCCCCGTGGGTCCGCAGATCCCGTGCCAGCGCCTCCTGGTAGCGACCCAGTGCCCGCAGGTCCGCCGCGTACCCGCCGGCGGTCATCAGGGTGTACGGGTGGGTCTCGCCGATCAGGTCCTCCTGCTGACGCAGGGTCTCCGCGTCGAGGGTCAGCGCCTGCTCGAACAGGCCGAGGCTGCGCAGCAGGTTGGCCCGGTTGAAGCGCAGGTTGAGCAGTTGCACGCGCAGCGAACGGTGGGCGGTGGTGTCCGGGGACAACCCCTCCAGCATGGTCGTCCAGGTCTTGTCGGCCTCCCGGGCGTACTGCGCACCCTGTTCGAAACCGCCGTTGAGGAAGATGTACCGGACCCGGTCGATGACCAGCTGCCGGACCGTGTCGTCGTGGCAGGACACCGCCTCGGAGCCGTCCAGGTGCGGCCACAGGTGCCGGTAGCCGGACTGGAACGCCGGGTCGTCCACCTCGCCGGAGGGGCGGGAACCGGCGAGGATGCGGTGCACGTCGTGCTTGACCTCGGCCAGCTCCTGCTCGGACATCCGGGACCGCAACGCCGCCTGGAGCAGCCGGTGGATCTGCACCCGCTGGGCGTGCAGGTCCACCTTGATCAGGGCGAGCCGGTTGATCCGCTGGACCAGCGCGGCAGCGATGTCCCGTTCGGAGACCCGGTCGGTGACCTGCGCGGCGACCAGCGGGTCGTGCGGGGCGATGACCTTCGCCACCTGGTCGCCGTAGAGCAGGTCGAGGGCGATGTCGGGGGCGAGCACCGAACCGAGCTGGAGCAGCCGGTAGGCGCCCGGGGACTGCTCCCGCAGGCCGGCCAGCGAGCGGCCCCACACGTCGCTGTCGGGGCCGGTGCGGGCCAGCCCGGCCAGGTAGGTGGCGACCGAGTCGGGGCTCTCCGCCAGCCACGCGCCGGCCAGCGCCACCAGGATCGGCACGTCCTCCACCGCCTCGGCGACCTGCTGCGCCTCGGCCACGGTCATGCCCCGGCGGCTGGTCCGGCCGATCAGGTGGCTGACGCTCTCGCCGCGCTGGAAGGCGTCCACGTCGACCGCGCGGGCCAGGTCACCCCAGTCCGGGTTGCGGGTGGTCACCAGCACGTGTCCCTCGCCCTGGGGGAGGTAGTCCCGGACGTGCTCGTACTGGTCGACGTTGTCGAAGACGATCAGCCAGCGCAGGGGCGGCTCGTCGGCCCCCCGGCCGCCGCCGTGGCTGAGCCAGTCCCGCACCGCCCGGGTGTTGTCCGGCACGTTCTGCAGGTCCGGCAGGCTGAGCCGGCGGCCCAGGTCGGCGAAGCGGACGTCGATGAACTGCACCGGGTCGGCGTCCACCCACCAGATGACGTCGTACGCGCCGTGGAAGCGGTAGGCGTACTCGGTGGCGAGCTGGGTCTTGCCGATGCCGGCCCCGCCGCGCAGCGCCACCGGGACCCGTTCCCGCGCCGCCGTCTTCAGCTCCTCGCGCAGGGCCAGCAGCAGCCGGTCCCGGCCGGTGAACCGCACGTTACGTGCCGGGGCGTAGAAGACCAGCGGCTCGACGCCCGGGTAGCGGGTGGCCGGCACCGGCCGGTCCCGACCGTCGGTGGGCCGGCCGACCAGCTCCCACACCTGCTCGGCGGCGGCTGCGGCGCCCCGCTCGTAGACGGTCGCCCAACTGCCGGGCGGGGTGTCCACCGACGGGGTGGTGTCGTCCAGGTGCAGCGCGAGCAGTGGGGAACCGGCGGCGCTGCCGAGGGCCCGGCGGGCGGCGAGGTAGGCGCGGGAGACCAGGTGCAGCTCACGGGAGGCCGTGCCGGCGGGCACCGTCGCCGGGACGCCCAGCGGGACGGCCAGCACCCGCAGGTCGACGGCGTGCAGCGCGGACTGCGCCCACTCCGCCCACGCCTGGTCCTCCGGCACGTACCGCAACACGATCAGCTCGTCGACGATCACCGGCTTGCGTTCGAAACGTTGGAAGGTCTGCCGGCGCAGCCCCTCGTCCATCCGGGGCAGCCCGGCGACCGTGCCGTTGGTGATGTGCCGGGTCAGCGCCTCGTACGCCGACAGCAGCCCCCGGCTGCCCGGTACGTCGCCGAACGTCGCCAGCGTCTCCTCGTAGGCGTAGTAGGCCCGGTAGGGGACCTCGACGGAAAGCCAGTAGTCCTGCCGTTCCAGCTCGGTCATGCCGCTGGGCAGACCGGCGAACCGCTGCATGGCCAGCGCCCGGCCGGCGTCGGTCTTGGTCTTCTCGCCCTCGTCGACCCGCATCGGCACCGGCAGCACCCGGCGGGCGCGGCGGCCCTCGTAGCCACGGACCCGGGCGGCGACCGAGGCGGCGCCGTCGATGCCCTGGTCGCTGAGGGTGAAGCAGTCCACCAGCACGTCGGGCAGGTGGATGGTGCAGATCTCGGCGACGTCGCTGATGCCGGTGCGGCTGTCGATCAGGGTGTAGTCGTAGTGCCGCTTCATGTCCGCCCGCAGCGCGTCGAAGAACTGCGCCCCGCCGAGCCGGTTGTAGAAGTTGTCCCAGTTCAGCCCGGTGACGCTGGTGGCGTAGTCGGGGTTGTGCCGGCCGGCGAGCAGCAGGTCCAGGGTGCCGCCGCCGGGGAACTCCCAGCTGACCGAGAAGGCGTGCTTGTGGACCCGGGCGTACTGGCGGTGCCAGTCGCCGGGGCGGGTGTCGTCGCCCTCGCGCCGACGGCGGGCGTTCTCCCACTCGTAGTCCAGGATCAGGTCCATCACGCCGCCGGTGGAGGCGACCTGCTCCGGGTCGAGGAACGGCGCGAAGAACCGGTGCAGGCCGGGGGATTCCAGGTCCCAGTCGGCGACCAGCACCTGGTGGCCGTTCGCGGCGAGGATCCAGGCGGTGTTCGCCAGCGCCATGGTGCGACCGGTGCCACCCTTGTACGAGTAGAAGGTGACGACCTGGCCGTCGCGGGGTGGAGTCATCGTTCTGCCTTCCCTCGCCGTACGTCGAACGGTCCGGCCGGCCCCAGGCTCGGCTTCGGATCGTGCGGGCCCTCCGGCGGATCGACCGGCCCGTGCCGGAGGAACTGTTTGCGCGCCTCGGTGACCAGCAGCGGCGCGCAGCGCTCGAACTCGTCGATGGTGCGCACCGGCAGCACCCGGGGAAACCGGGCGTCATGCAAGGTACCGGCGATCTCCTCGGGTGTCGGCTCGCCACGCGCATGGTCGGCGGCGATGACGAGCGGGACCACCCACTGCGGCAGCCCGTCGAGCGCGGCGCGGGCCGCGTCGACCCCGACCCCGGCGTCCACCAGCACCACCGCCGGGCTGTGCGGGGCCTGGTCGCGGGCCTCGGCCAGCCCGACGACCCGGGTGGGCAGACCGAGCCGCTCGGCGGTCGCGGCCACGTAGTCGGCGACCGCCAACTGGTGCTGGTCGCCGTAGGGCCGCCAGCGGGCCCGGTCGGCGGCGAGGGTGGTGACCACCAGCGCGGCGCCCGGGCCGTCGGGGACCGGCCGGCTGGTCAGCGTCGCCGCCCGGGACCGGGCGAGCGGTTGCTGCTCGGTCACCGTGACGATCCGGTCGGCCAGCGCGTCGCGCAGCCGCCGGTACTGCCGGCCGTAGGCGCTGAGCTTGCACAGCGCGCGCAGCCCGTTCTCGGCGTAGTCGGCGCGGTCGTCGGGGTCGTCGGTCAACGACAGCGCCTGGACGATCTCGGGACGGTCCTCCCAGGACGGCAGCGGCATCCAGAGCACCGGCAGCAGGTGCCGGTCGGACTGGCCGGCCGGCAGCCGGGCCAGCCGGCTGCGGAACGAGTCCCGTTCGCCCAGCGCCCAGGCGTTGCGGAAGTAGTTCGGGGAGTAGAGCGGCACGAACACGTGCGTGACGCTGAGCGCGTCGGTGAGCGTACGGCGCAGGTCGGCGCCGGGGACGACCTGGCCGTCGAAGAAGCCCGCCTCGATCTCGGCGGTGCGTCGGGGATGCTCCCGGACCGCCTTGGCGAGGTCCTGGAAGAACTTGCCGACCCAGTAGTCGGTGTCCGGCCGGGCGGCGTCGGACAGCGGGACGGAGTGCGCGTAGCTGAGGAAGAAGTAGGTCTCCTGCCCGGGGACCCCGACCGGGGAGGTGTCAGACCAGGTCATGCCCGTCCTCCTCGAACCGGTCGCGCAGCTGCCGCAGGTCGGTCGGGACGGCCGGCTCGACCCAGTGCGTGCGGTACGCGCGGGCGATCCGCTGGGCCAGCCGCCAGACCACCGCGTCGTAGGCGTCCTTGCCGTTGCTGCCGAGGCTGAGCAGGCCGTAGATGCCCTCCTCGTGGTACTGCGGGGCGATGTCCGAGGGTAGCCGGGTGGGGGTGAACATCTGCCGCCGCGACACGACCTCGGGCACCCGCCGACGGTCCACCACCGACCAGTTGACCGGGATCACCGGCGTCTCCCCCGCCGACGGCTCGGCGTCCGGGCGGGGCACCGCCCGCCGCCGGGTGAACGCGTCCCACTCCCGGGCGCACCACTGGCTGCGCAGGTACTGCGGGGAGACGAGCGGGATGAAGACCTGGCAGTGGCCGGCGGCGAAGGCGAGATCGTCGGTCCACAGCTGCCCTCCGTCGAGCATCCGGTCCATGAAGCCGGCCGTCCGGCCCGGGCCGAGGCCGAGCAGCTCGACGACGTGGTCGGAGAGGTCGACGAAGAGCTGGAAGACCTTCTGGTTGGTGTCCCGTGGGGGCGCCGCCACCCGGGTGCGGGTGCGGGCGTAGCTGAGGAAGAACACGGGGGCGCTCTCGTCCTCCCAGAACTGTTCCTCCGCCACCTACCGCTCCCGCCCGGCGTCGCCGCTCCCGGCCGACCACAGTATCGACAGTGGCCAAACCCGCGCTGTCCCCTTCACGCCAGTCGGTGCGCATCCATCCACCCGAGGGCGAGGTCGACGGCGCGGCGCAGCCGCACGCAGTGGCTGTCGGCGGCACCCACCGGCCCGGAGCGGACCGCCCCGTCGGCCACCACGGCCGCCCCGATCCGCGGGAAGTCGCTGTCGTCCAGGTGCGGGGCGCGGAAGTCCCGGCGGACCCGGCGGCCCTGCGGGTCGCGCAGGTAGCAGCGGTACGCCCGGTGCGGGGCGGGCCGGGCGCACCGGTACTCGGCGAGGTGGAACGCGGTGCACACGGACCAGTCGACGCCGAGCAGCAGCACCAGGGCGTCGGCGGCGTACAGCGCGCCCAGTGGGGACCGGTCGCCGAGGTGGCAGTCGAGGTCGTGCCGGGCGGTCAGGGCGGCGGCGGCCGGGCCGAGGGCGGCGAACGAGGTCTGCGGGTGGGCGCTGCGCCGGGCGTCGACCTGCCGGCGGACGTGTTCGGCGAACGCCCCCATCCCCTGCGCCGGGCTGTGCGCCGGATCGAACGGCGCGATGGCCGCCTCGACGGCGGCGGCCTGGGCCGGGGTCATGCCCGTCGTGGCGGCCCGGAACGCCGGTGAGGTCACCGAGTTGCCGGCGGTCTGCGTCGGCACGACCACCGTGCCGTCGTCGCCGAGGGTGTCGCGCAGCGCCGCGAGCAGGGTGGCCGGCCCTGCCGGGTCGGGGCGGACCCGGGACAGCGCGCAGTGCACCAGCACGGTCGCGCCGGTGGGTAGTCCGAGTGCCCGCAGGTCGGCGGCGAGGACGGCCCTGTCGTTCACCGCCACCCGTCCAGGGTGGCCCGCATCCGGCGGACGAAACGCTCGCCGTCGGCGGTGAGGCTGCCGAGGTCGAGCAGGGCGTCGACCGTCCCGTCGGTCCACTCCCGGTAGCGCCGGTGGTGGGCCTCGGCCTCGACGCCGGGGCGGTGCCGCCACACGTCGGCGACGGCGAGGTGGGCGTAGACGCCGTGCAGCGCGCCCTCCACCGGGCGGGGGTCGTCGCGCCAGGGCACCCGCAGCCGTCGGGCGTCGGCGGGGTCGAACAGCTCGCAGACGTCGAGCACCGCGTCCAGCTTGAGGTGTTGCACCTCGTGCACGAGCAGCACCGCCAGCGCGGCGTCGTCGGCGACGGGGGTGACGGCGACCGCGCCGAACGCGGACCGGGCGGCGGCGCTGCGGGAACGGCCGGACGGGTCCGGGCGCAGCGGCACCACCGCGCGCAGCAGGGCGCGTACCCCGGCGGCGTATCCGGCGGCCTCGGTGTCGAGGCGGTCGACCGCCCGGTGCACCTGCCGCGTCCAGCGGTCGGCGACCGCCGGGGTGAGCCGGGCCGCCACCGGCAGGTCGAAGCAGTCGCGGTACGGGTCGGTGTCCTCCAGCAGGACGGTCCCGTCGCCGGTGTGGGCCGCCCGGGTGGGCCGCCACCGGTCCGGGTGGGGTCCGACGGCCGGCCGGAACTGGACCCGGCGCCGGCCGGCCCGCAGCGCGACGCCGCCGGCGGAGATCGTGACGGGCACCGTGGCGGCGTCGGTGTCCACCATGATCGCGCCGAGCGTCGGCAGGTGCACCGCGCCGGCCCGCACCGGCAGCACGAGATCGGCGTCGACGCCGGCGCGGACCGCCGCCGCGGCGGCGACGGCGGCGAGGTGGGGCAGGTCGCCGGTCGCCCCGGACCGGCACCGCTGCGCCCACCGCCGGACGAACGGGTGGGTGAGCACGTGGTCGACGGCGTCGGGCGCGGACACGTCCAGCGCCACCAGGAGGTGCCAGCCGGCCGCCGCGACCGGGTCGGCGGTGGCGGCGGGGCTGAGCGCGACCGTCAGCGCGCGGGCGATGCCGTGGTGGACGGCGGCGAGCTGACCCACCGACCCGGGCCCGCCCCGCCCGGAGCCGAGGTCGGCCAGGACGGCGGGGGGCAGCGTGTCGGCCGGCTGCTGCTCCGGCGGGTCGACGGGGACGGCGGTGGCCCGGATCAACGCGGCCAGGTCCGCGCAGTAGGCCGACGGGTTGTCGAAGCCGGTGCCCGAGCGGTACCGGTGGGCGAAGAGGCCGCCGCCGCAGCGGCGTACCAGCGGGCAGGACCGGCAGGTGGCACAGAGGCCGGCCAGGCCGGACTGGCGGACGGCGATGCCGGGGTGGGCCGCCGCCTCGTCGACGGCGTGCCGGAACACGTCCAGGCCGGTGGCGGCGGCGCCGTGGAAGGCGGACTTGAGCGAGTCGACCTGCTCGAAGCTGCCGTCGGTCTCCACCACGACCAGGTCCGCCGGGGCGAGCCCGACCGCCTCGGTGCCGGTGCTGCCGCCGGTGGCCGTGGCCAGCAGGGACTCCAGCAGCCGGATCGGCACCGGACGCCCGTCGGCCAGCCAACGCCGGTGGATGGTCAGCAGCCAGTCGGCGTACGGGGTGGCGGCCCCGTCGGGGCGGGCGGGTGGCCGGTCCCAGTTGGCGTGCGGCAGCAGGAAGTCGATCCGGGGTGGTTCCTCGGCGAGCAGCGCCTGGTAGACCCGCAGCGGGTCGTTGGCGAGGTCGACGGTGCACAGCAGCCCGGCGTAGGAGCCGCGGTAGGCGGGGCGGCGCAGCAGGGCCAGCGCCCGGCGCACCTGGTCGTGGCTGCTCGCGCCGTTGGCGTACCGGCGGTGCCGGTCGTTGGCCGACCGATCGCCGTCCAGGGAGACGCCCACCTTGACGTCGTGGGCGACGAGGACGTCGGCGATCTCGGGGGTGAGCAGCACGCCGTTGGTCTGCATCCGCAGGTCGAGCCGGGTCACCGGGTCGATCGCCCGGCGCAGGGTGGTGGCGGTGGTGGCGAGCCGGGCCGCACCGGCGAGCAGCGGTTCCCCGCCGTGCAGGACCACCCGGACGGTGGTGAGCCGGTGGGTGGCGGCGTGCTCGGCGATCCGCCGGGCGGTGGCCTCGACCGTGTCGGGCGTCATCAGCCGGGGTTGACGACGCCACGACTGGTCGGGGTGTTCGTAGACGTAGCAGTGGTCACACGCCAGGTCGCACCGGCTGGTCAGCTTGAGGACGTACTGGCTGAGCGGGGCGACCGGGGCGCAGGGCGCGGTGGCCGGGTCAGACGTGCGAGCCGAAGGATGCGACATCGACCCGGGTCGGGTGGATGGCCCGGCGGTCGTCGATGCGTGCCAGGGCGGCGGCCCGCTCGACCGGGATCTGGCCGAGCGGCGTCCGTCGCACGTCGCTCATCGGCGCCGGGAACGGATCGGACGGGCGTTGGGTGCGGTCCACGTCGGGCCCCCATCTGTGTCGGAGGTGGACGGACGTCCGTCCACGTCGACGACCAATCACGGATGTCGATGATGCTATCCGCCACAGCCCGTCATGTCACTGCTGCGCAGCGCCATCGTCCTCGATCATCTTGGCCATCCAGGCCGCGTTGGACTGGGCGATGATCCGCTCGGCCTCGGCGACGAGCGCCTCGTCGTCGGTCCAGCCCGACCCGGCCGCCCGGGTCAGCCGCAGCCGGGTCAGCTGGTCGGCCGTCCGAGCGTACTCGAGGTGCTGTTGGTCGTAGCGTTCGGCCGCGCCGTAGCCGACCAGCGCGGTGGTGACCGTCGCGGCCACCCCCACCCACGCGGTCAGGCCGAGTCCGTCGCCGAACACCCCGACGACGGCGGAGAGCACGGCGGCCAGGACGGTCAACGCGGTCGCCGCGCGGCCGATCCGGGCGGCGGCGCGGCCGGCCTGCCGGGCCGCCGGCAGGTAGTAGCCGTCGACCTGGCGCTGCACCCGTTCGACCAGGTAGCTCGGCACGTCGGTGACCGGGGGCGGCGGACGGTCGGCCGGGGCGCCGTCGAGGGTGTGCCCGACCAGGTCGCCGGCGCCGTCCACGAGCAGTCCGTAGCGGTGCAGCAGGACGGCGTCGGCGTCGCTGCCGGCGTAGGGGGCGACGCGGGCGAGGTAGCGGTACAGCTCCGCCTTCGACGCCTCGGAGACCGCCCGGAGCCGGGTCCAGACGGCGACCGCGTCGCGGGACGCGCGGCGGCCGAACACCGGCACCAGGAGCAGCGACACGGCGGCGACGAGCGCCAGCACCCGGCCGACGGTGGGCGCGGACGCGGCCAGCCGGGCCGCCGCG
>NZ_JACGMO010000146.1:0-18486 GCF_015354745.1 Micromonospora sp. S-DT3-3-22 | reverse complement strand
TCCGCCACCGAGGCCGCCGCCTCCGCCTCGGCCGCCTCGATGAGCGCCGACGCCGCGTCCAGCGCGGTGCCCACCCCGGTCAGCCGGCGCGGCACCGCCAGCACGGCGTCCCGGCGCTGACGCGCCTCGGGGTCGCGGGCCAGCCGCCGGGCCCGACCCACGTGCCCCTGTGCGGCGGCGGCCGCCCACTGCGCCACGTCGGGCGCGATGCCGTCCCGCCGGACCAGCACGTCGGCGACCGCCACCGCCGAGGGCTGCCGCAGCGGTACGACCCGACACCGCGACCGGATCGTCACCGACACGTCCTCCGGGTGGGTGGACGGGGCGCAGAGCAGGAAGACCGTCCGGGGAGGCGGCTCCTCGACCGCCTTGAGCAGCGCGTTGCCGGCCGCCTCGGTGAGCCGGTCGGCGTCCTCGATGATCACCACCTGCCAACGCCCGCCGGACGGGGTGCTCGCCGCCCGCAGCACCAGGGCGCGCATCTCGCCGACGCCGATGGAGAGCCCCTCGGGGGCCACCAGCCGGACGTCGGCGTGCGTGCCGGCGAGCGTGGTGTGGCAGCCGGGGCAGACGCCGCAGCCGGTGCCGTGCACGCACTGGAGGGCGGCGGCGAAGGCGCGGGCGGCCACCGACCGACCGGAACCGGGCGGGCCGGTGAAGATCCAGGCGTGGGTCATCCCGGCCCCCGGGTCGACGGCCGTGGCGGTCCCCCCGGCGGCGGCCCCCTCGTCGGCCTCGGCCAGGGCGGCCAGGTCGTCGTCCGGGTCGGCGGTGGCGGAGGGTGCCGGGAGGTGGGCGGCGCGCAGCACGGCGGCAGCCGACGCGGCGGCCCGGCGCAGGGTGCCGACCGCGTCGTCCTGGCCGACCAGATCGGCGAAGACGTCCGGCATCAGGTCCGGTGCTCCATCCCCACCAGCTCCGTGTCGGATAACTCGGGCTGGACCGAGGTGTCCGGCCCGTGCGCCGGGCGCGGGTGCACGATGCCGGCCGGGTCCACCAGGAACTCCTGCACCCGGCGGCCGACCAGGCCGGCGATCTCGTCGACCGGGCGGGACGCGTCGAGCACCAGGTAACGCTTCGGGTCGTTGGCCGCGAGGTCGAGGAAGGCGTAGCGGACCCGCTCGTGGAAGGCCACGGACTCGGCCTCCAGCCGGTCGGCCCCCTGGTTGCGGGCGGCGGCCCGGGACAGGCCGGTACGCGGGTCGACGTCGAGCAGCACCACCAGGTCGGGCTTGAGCCCACCGGTGGCCCAGGAGGAGAGCCAGGACACCTCGTCGACCGGCAGCGTACGACCCGCGCCCTGGTAGGCCAGGGACGAGTCGACGTACCTGTCGCTGATCACCACCGCGCCCCGGATCAGCGCGGGGCGGACCACGGTGGCGACGTGGTGGGCCCGGTCGGCGGCGTACAGCAGCGCCTCGGCGCGCGGGGAGGGGGCGTCCGCGCCGGAATCCTCAAGTACCAGGGCCCTGATCCGCTCGCCCACCGCCGTGGCGCCCGGCTCCCGGGTCACCACCACGTCCCGGCCCTGCTCGCGCAGGCGGGCGGCGAGCACCTCCAGTTGGGTGGACTTGCCGGCCCCCTCACCGCCCTCGAAGACCACGAAGAGCCCGTTGGAGACGAACGGCTCGGCCGGCATCAGCGGCCGGCCGCGCATCGAGCCCCACAGGTCGGCCAGGACCGGCACGCCCTTCTTGTCGTCCATCTGCCCGAACGCGCTGATTCCGGCGAAGATGCCGGCCAGGCCGGCGGCGAGCAGCAGCAGCCGGGTGGAGGAGACCGAGATGCCGAGGTCGGCGATGGTGAGCTGACGCGAGCCGCCGACCCCGACCAGCAGGCTGCTCAGCGCGATCGCCAGGATCAGCACCAGCCGGGTGCCGATCTGCACCACGGCGAAGACCCGGCCGCGTACCTCGTCGGCGACCTCGCCGCCGAGCAGCGTGGTGCCGGCGAGGAAGGCCATGCCGGCGCCCGCACCGACCATGATCGCGCCGAGGATGGCCATCGACAGGTGGATGGCGAAGGCCAGCACCAGCACGGAGGCGCTGGCCAGCACGATGCTCATGCCGAACCAGCGGCGGCGGGACATGTCCCGCACGATCATCGGGCCGAGGCCGATGCCGACCGCCAGGCCGATGAAGATCGCGCCGAACAGCATGTAGAACGCGGCGTCGCCGGCCCCGAGCGAGGCGGCGAAGAACTTGGCGGTGCCGATCACGATGCCGCCGCCGGCGAACGCGCCGAAGATGCCGAGCACCAGGCCCCGGACCAGCGGGGTCTGGCCGATGAACTTCCAGCCTTCGGTGAACTGGCTGAACATGCCCTGCTCGGCGCGCTCGTCGCGTTCCCGGGCCTGGGCCTGGCTGATCTCCTTGATGCCGAAGGCCACCACCAGCGCGGTGGCGAGCCGGGAGAGGGCGTTGAACCAGAGGGCGAGCTGGGCGGGCTCGGCCCAGCTCGGCATCTCGCCGCCGGTGACCCCGCGCACGCTGCGGTCCAGCACCGCCAGGGCGATCGCGGCGGCGACCGGGGTCAGGCCGTACGTGGTGATCAGGGTGAGCTGGTTGGCCGTCTCCAGCCGGGCGCGCGGGATGAGGTTGGGGACCGCGGCCTCCTTGGCCGGAATCCAGAGCAGGGTGATCGACTCGATCAGGAAGGTGGCGACCGCCGCCCAGGTGACCACTACGCCGCCCCGGACGCCGAGCAGCGCGACCAGCGGGATCGAGGCGAACAGCAGGAACCGCAGCAGGTCGCAGATGACCATCGTCCAGCGCCTGTCGAACCGGTCGGCGAGCACGCCGGCCACCGGCCCGAGTACCAGCGCCGGGAGCAGCCGGATCGCGATCACGCCACCGAACACGGCCCCCTGGGCGGTGCTGCCGGAGACCTGCGCGGCGGCGAAGACGGAGGTGGCGAGCAGGCCGAGCCAGTCGCCGAAGGAGGCTGCGCCGAGCACGATCCAGAGCCGCCGGAACGGCCGGATGCGCAGTACCGACCGGATCGCCGCAGCTCCGGACCGGTCGGTCTGGGCGGCGGCTCCGGCGGGGCCGGACGACGACGCGCCGGACGACTCGCCGTTCTGCTGGCTTTCGATGGCCGTACCTCCACGCGCCGGCCCAACACTGGGCAGTCCCGGTGCAACACTCTAGACCCGGTGGAAGCCTCCCCACCGGCGACATTCTCCTGCTCGCCGAGCCTAGGCCGCGGATGCCACCGACCGCAGCCCGGTAGGACGTGAGGGTATTTCGCATTGCCGTCCGGACAGTTAGCGTGCATTCGTGGCCATCGACAGCGACACCCTGCGCGAACGCCTCGACAAGGCGACCGCCCACCTCGACCCGCCCTACGCCGTGGTGGACCTCACCGCCTTCGACGCCAACGCCGCCGCGCTGGCCGCCCGCAGCAGCGGCAAGCCGGTCCGCGCCGCCAGCAAGTCGATCCGCTCCCGCGACCTGCTCGACCGGGCGCTCGGGCAGGCCGGCTGGGCCGGCGTGATGGCGTTCACCCTGGCCGAGGCGAACTGGCTGGTCCGCTCCGGCGCGACCGGCGACGCGCTGGTGGCGTACCCCACCGCCGACCGGGGGGCGCTCGCCGCCCTGGCCGGTGATCCGCAGCTCGCCGCAGCGGTCACCCTCATGATCGACAGCACCGAGCAGCTCGACCTGATCGACGCGGTGTGCGCCCCGGGCCGCCGCCCCGAACTCCGGGTCTGCCTCGACCTCGACGCCTCCTGGCGACCCCTGCGCGGCCGGGTGCACGTCGGGGTCCGCCGCTCGCCGGTGCACAGCGCCCGGGCCGCCGGCGCGCTCGCCGCCGCCGTCGCCCGCCGGGCCGGCTTCCGGCTGGTCGGCCTGATGTCGTACGAGGCACAGATCGCCGGGCTCGGGGACGCCCCGCCCGGACAGGCCGCGCTCAGCGCCGCGATCCGGATCGCCCAGCGCGGGTCGTACCGGGAACTGCTGGCCCGGCGGGGTGCGGCGGTCGCCGCCGTCCGCGAACACGCCGACCTGGAGTTCGTCAACGGCGGCGGCACCGGCAGCGTGGCCGCCACCAGCGCCGACCCCTCGGTCACCGAGGTCACCGCCGGCTCGGGGCTGTACGGCCCGACGCTGTTCGACGCCTACCGGGCCTGGCGGCCGACCCCGGCGGCGTTCTTCGCCTGCTCGGTGGTCCGCCGGCCGACGCCGGAGATCGCCACCGTGCTCGGCGGCGGTTGGATCGCCTCCGGACCGGCGGCGACGAGCCGGCTGCCTCGGCCGTGGCTGCCGGCCGGGCTGGAACTGGTCGGCACCGAGGGCGCGGGTGAGGTGCAGACCCCGCTCACCGGTGCCGCCGCAGCCGCCCTGCGGGTCGGCGACCGGGTGTGGTTCCGGCACGCCAAGGCCGGCGAACTCTGCGAACGGGTCAACGACCTGCACCTGGTCGACGGGGACAGCGTGGTCGCCACGGTGCCCACCTACCGGGGCGAGGGCCACGCCTTCCTCTGACAACCCCCACCCCTCGGCCGGCGCCGGGCCGGGGGTCGGCCGGTCAGGGCTGGGCGGCGGGTTCGGCCGGAGCCTCGACGTGGCGGTGCAGGTACTCCCGGATGAGCGCCTTGGCCTCGGCGAGGACCCGCTCGTCGCCCTCCTGCTTGCGGCGGAACGCCAGCTTGATCAGGGCGTCGGCGGCCTCGACGGCGATCTCCAGGCAGAACCGCAGGCGCGGCTCGTCGGCCATGCCGAACCGCTCGGTGAGCACCCGGGCCAACTGGTCGGCGATCACCCCGTTGTTGTCCCGCTGCTCGTCGAGCAGGTGCAGGTCGACGACGTCGCCGAAGTGCAGGGTCCGGAAGCCCGGGACCGTACGGTGCATCGAGATGTACTCGTCGATGCCCGCGTCGACGCCGTCCCACCAGTGGGTCAGGTCGTCGGAGGCGAAGCGCTCGTCGAGCCGCTGGAGGTAGGACTCCATGGTGCGCAGCGTCAACGCCTGCACTATCGCCCGCTTGTCCGGGAAGAACTGGTAGACCGACCCGATCGCCACCTCGGCCCGCTCGGCGAGCAACGTGGTGGTCAACCCCTCGTACCCCACCTCGTCGACGAGCTCGGCACAGGCGTCCAACATCCGTTGGACGCGCGCGACACTTCGACCCTGCACCGGAACGCGGCGCAGCGGCCCGGTCGTGGCGGCTGGTGTGGACACTCGACGCCACCCCCCTTCGACGGAAGAACATATCCACATGTCACGAGACCGTGACTACCGGTACAACGAGCGGACCTCGATTGCGGTATTTACCAGGCACAACGTTCCTGATATGAAGTCAGTTCACGTTCATGTCGAGGAGCGCCGATGGCCGGTACCACCACCGCTTGGTCCAACTGGGCGGGCAACCAACGCAGCGTCGCCACCGCCATCCTGCGCCCTACCACCGTCGAGGACATAGCCGAGGCGGTCCTGGACGCGGCAGGCGCGGGCGAGCGGATCAGGGTGGTCGGCAGCGGCCACTCGTTCACCCCGATCGCCCTGGCGGACGGCCGGCGGATGGAATTGTCCGCCCTCGACACCGGCGTCCGGGTCGACCGGGACGCCCGGCTGGTCACCGTGCCCGCCGGGACGACCCTGCGGGCGCTCAACGCGCTGCTCGCCGGGCACGGCCTGGCCATGCCCAACCTGGGCGACATCGACGCACAGACCATCGCCGGGGCGATCTCCACCGGCACCCACGGCACCGGTGCCGCGTACGGCTGCCTGTCCACCTTCGTCGAGGCGCTCACCCTGGTCACCGGCACCGGCGAGGTGCTGCACTGCTCGGCCGACGAGCACCCGGACATCTTCGCCGCCGCCCGGGTCGGCCTGGGGGCGCTCGGCGTGCTCGTCGAGGTCACCCTGCGCTGCGTCGACGCGTTCACCCTGCGCGCACACGAACGCCCCGCCCCGCTCGACGAGGTGCTGGGCGACCTGTCCGGGCTCATCGGCCGGCACGACCACGTCGAGTTCTACTGGTTCCCGTACACCGACCGGGTGCAGCTCAAGACCAACGACCGGGTGCCCGCCGACGACCGGCCGCTGCCCCGCTGGCGGGGCTGGCTGGACGACGACTTCCTCGCCAACACCGTCTTCGCCGGGGCCTGCCGGCTGGGTCGGGCCGTACCGACGCTGGTGCCCACCATCAGCGCGGTCTCCGCCCGCGCGCTCACCGAACGCACCTACACCGGCCGCTCCGACACCGTCTTCTGCACCCCGCGCCGGGTCCGCTTCGTGGAGATGGAGTACGGCATCCCGCGCGCCGCCCTCCCGCAGGCGCTGGCGGAACTGCGCCAACTCGTCGACCGGCTGCCGTTCAAGGTGCTCTTCCCGGTCGAGGTGCGGTTCACCGCCGCCGACGACATCTGGCTGTCCCACGGCTACGGCCGCGACTCCGCCTACCTCGCCGTCCACCAGTACGTCGGCATGCCCTACGAGCCGTACTTCCGGGCCTTCGAGGAGGTTGCTGCCGGGCTGGGCGGCCGACCCCACTGGGGCAAGCTGCACTACCGGGACGCGGCCTCGCTGGCGACCGCGTACCCGAGGTTCGCCGACTTCCAGGACCTCCGGGCCCGCCTCGACCCCGGCCGGGTCCTCACCAACCCCCACCTCGACCACATCCTCGGCCCCTGACCCACCGGCACGACGATCCCGGCGGGGAACGACCCGGCAGAACGGGCAGTTTCCCGCCGTGCCGGCCGGCGGACGGGTTACTCGGCGGCGGTGGTGGCCTTGCGGGGGGTGGCCTTCTTGGCGGGGGCCTTCTTCGCCGTGGTGGCCGTGGCGGTGGTGGTCCGCTTCGCGGCGGCGGACTTCGCGGCGGCGGTCTTCTTGGCCGCGGCGGTGGTCTTCGTCGCCGTGGCCTTCTTGGCGGGAGCCTTCTTGGCAGGGGCCTTCTTCGCCGCCTTCTTCGGGGCCGGTCCCTTGGCCCGCTTCTCGGCCAGCATCTCCGACGCCTGCTCGATGGTCAGTTCCTCCGGGGTCTGCCCGCGCCGCAGCGACGCGTTGAACTCCCCGTCGGTGACGTACGGCCCGAACCGGCCGTCCTTGATCACCAGTGGCTTCTCGGTCAGCGGGTCGACGCCCATCTCGCGCAGCGGGGGCGCGGCGGCCCGACGCTGGCGGGTCTTCGGGGCGGCCAGCAGCGCCAGCGCCTCGTCGAGGGTGACGGTGAACATCTTGTCTTCCGAGTCCAGCGAGCGGAACTCGTCACCGCGCTTGACGTACGGGCCGTAGCGGCCGTTGTTGGCGACGACCTCGGCACCGTCCGGGGCGACCCCGATCACCCGGGGCAGGCTGAGCAGCTTCAACGCCTCGTCGAGGGTGAGCGAGTCCGGCGTCTGCGTGCGCAGCAGCGACGACTTCCGCTCGCCGCTCGCGACGTACGGGCCGAACCGGCCGGACTTGAGCACGATCGGTTCCCCGGTGGCCGGGTCGTCGCCGAGCTTGCGCTCGCCGCCCCCGCCGAGGAACAGCTCGTGCACCTTCTCCGGGGTCAGCTCGTCGGGGGCCAGCCCCTCCGGGATCGGCGCCCGGTCGCCCTGGCTGCCGCCCTCCTCGCCGTCGGCCTTCGGCGTCGGCTGCTCGCCGGGCAGGGCCCGTTGCAGGTACGGCCCGAACCGGCCGACCCGGACGACGACCTCGCGCCCCTCGTCATCGGTGTGCAGCGGGATCGAGTTGACGCTGCGCGCGTCGATCTCGCTGAGGTTCTCGGTGACCAGTTTCTTCAACCCGCCCGCGTGGGCGATGGCCTGGTCACCGGTGCCGTTGCTGCTGCCGAAGTAGAACGCGGTGAGGAAGTCGACGGCGGCGTGGTCGCCCCCGGCGATCTCGTCCAGCTCGTTTTCCATGCTGGCGGTGAAGTCGTAGTCGATCAGACGCGGGTAGTGCCGTTCCATCAGCCCGATCACCGCGAACGCCAGGAACGTCGGGATCATCGCCTGGCCGCGCTTGGTGACGTAGCCCCGGTCCTGGATCGTCTGCATGATCGACGCGTACGTCGACGGGCGACCGATGCCCAGTTCCTCCAGCGCCTTGACCAGCGACGCCTCGGTGTAGCGCGACGGCGGCTGGGTGTGGTGGCCCTGCGCGGCCAACTCGTCGGCGGTCAGCGGCTGGTCCTTGACCAGGGTGGGCAGCCGACGCTCGGCGTCCTCGGCCTCGGCGTTCTCGTCGTCGCTGGACTCGACGTACGCGCGCAGGAAGCCCGGGTCGGTGATGGTCTTGCCGGTGGCGCCGAAGTCGGCCTCCTCCTGGGCGACGGAGACCGCCCGGATGCGCACCGACACGCTGGAGCCGACCGCGTCGGTCATCTGCGAGGCGATGGTGCGCCGCCAGATCAGCTCGTAGAGCTTGAACTCCTCGCCGGACAGCTCCTTGGCCACGTCGCCCGGGGTGCGGAAGTTGTCGCCCGCCGGGCGGATCGCCTCGTGCGCCTCCTGGGCGTTCTTCACCTTGCCGGTGTAGCGACGCGGCTCCGGTGGCACGCTGCGCTCGCCGTACAGCTCGACGATCTGCCGGCGGGCCGCCGCGATGGCCGTCTCGGAGAGGTTCACCGAGTCGGTACGCATGTAGGTGATGTAGCCGTTCTCGTAGAGCCGCTGCGCGGTGCGCATCGTCTGCTGCGACGAGAACCGCAGCTTGCGGGCCGCCTCCTGCTGGAGGGTGGAGGTGATGAACGGCGCGTACGGGCGGCGGCGGTAGGGCTTCTCCTCGACCCGGGTGACGGTGAACGGCCGCCCGTCGAGGCGGGCCGCCAGGCCGCGCGCCCCGCTCTCGTCGAGGTGCACCACGCCCGCGCCGGGCCGCACCCGGCCGGTGGTCGGCTCGAAGTCCTTACCGGTGGCGACCCGGTCACCGTTGAGGGCGACCAGGGTGGCGTTGAAGGTGCGCGGGCCCTCGCCCGGCTTCGCCACCGCGAGGGTGGCGAGGATGTCCCAGTACTCCGCGGTGCGGAAGGCCATCCGCTGGCGTTCCCGCTCGACCACGATCCGGGTCGCCACGGACTGCACCCGGCCCGCCGACAGCCTCGGCATGACCTTCTTCCACAGCACCGGGGAGACCTCGTAGCCGTAGAGCCGGTCGAGGATGCGGCGGGCCTCCTGGGCGTCGACCAGATCCCGGTCGATCTCCCGGGGGTTCGCCACCGCCGCCTGGATGGCCGGCTTGGTGATCTCGTGGAAGACCATCCGCTTGACCGGCACCTTGGGCTTGAGGGTCTCCACCAGGTGCCAGGCGATCGCCTCGCCCTCGCGGTCCTCGTCCGTGGCCAGGAAGATCTCGTCGACCTCCTTGGCCAGCTTCACCAGCTTGCTGATCTGCTGCTTCCGGTCGGCCGAGACGACGTAGAGGGCGTGGAAGCCGTTGTCGACGTCCACCCCCAGCCGGGCCCACGGCTCGCCCTTGTACTTGGCGGGCACGTCGGCGGCGTTGCGGGGCAGGTCCCGGACGTGGCCGAAGCTGGCCTCCACGACGTACCCCGGGCCGAGGTAGCCCGAGATCGTCTTGGCCTTCGCCGGTGACTCGACGATGACCAGACGGGTGGTTCCAGCTCTGCTCGGCACGTCTCTCCCCGACCTCGCTCCTGCTCCAGGCCCGTTTCGGGCCGTGTTGCGCCCGCCGGACCACCGTCGGTCCGGATGTCCAACGTAACGCGCCGCCCTGGTTCCGGGTCCCGGGGGCGGCAAACAGCGTCCGCGCGGCGGCACCGCCGGCGCCGCGCGGCCTCAGTGACCGGACGGCGCCACCGTACACCGTGGGTAGGCCCCGAAGTGGGCCATGGTGACGACGCCGGCCCTCCGACCTGGGCGAACCCGGGTGTTCACGGAGTGAGACGACCAGCATACTGTCCGCGATGCCGTCCTTGATCGGGCACCTGCCGGTGGGCCGAGGTCGCGGCATCCCGGTCGCTCCGACACCGCACCGTCGCCCCCGTCGTGTCGATCACGGCCCGCCCGCCGGCCGGGGGTCACGGCCAGAGGTCGGCGGGGGCGGTCGGTGGTCGGTCGCCGACCAGCTCGGCCAGCCGGGCCAGCCGCCGGCCGCCGATCCGGTAGGCCGGGCCACCCGCCTCCACCTCCAGCAGCGCCGCCGGCAGGCCCACCACGGCGAGCGCCGCCCGCACCACCGGCCACCACGGCTCGTCCCGCCGGTCGAGGCGCAACAGCAGCCCGGCGTCGTCGGCCGCACCGGCGGCGGCCAGCCACAGCCGCAACCGCCGGCCGTGCAGGTGGAACCGGGGCGGTGGTCGCTTGACCCCGCCGGCCAGCCAGGCCGTCGCCAACGGCGCCAGCGTGGTGAGGTACGGGGTACGCACGACGTAACGCTGTTCCCCGGTCGGCTCCCAGCCCGCCGCGAGTCCCCGCCGGGCCAGCTCGTCGACGAGCACGTGCACCCGCCAGGCCGCGTCCACCCCGACCGACAACCGCGCGGTACGGCCCATCCGGTGCACCTCCCCCGGGCCGGCGAGCAGCCCGGCCAGGTCGGCGACGGACGGATCGGCCGCCTCGGTGCCGAACAGCGACAGCTGACGCCCCGGTTCCCCGGGCGGGTCGGCACGCCTCAGCGACACTCCGGAACCTCGTCGAAGGCCTGTTTGAGTTCTGTCGAGTTGAGCCGCCCGGTGTCCAGCGCGCTCGCGTCGTACTCCTGGTTGAGCGTGTCGACCGCGGCCTGGACACCGTCGTAGAAGGCGGCGGCCCGCGTGGTGTCCAGGGCGTCGATGGTGTCCCCGGCGCGGCCGTAGGCGTCCCTGATCTTCGCCAGGGAGGTGCGGAACCCCTTCGACACCTCGTCGCCGTGGTCGGTCTCCGGGATGCCCGCGTCGGCGATCTGGCGGCGGGCCGTCTCGCTCGCCTGTTCGGCGCCGCCGAAGAGCCGCACCAGGTTCTCCTTCGCCTGCGCCGGGGTGGTCTGCGCGGTCATCTGCTGGTGGGTGCTGCTGGTGAGTTTGCTGATCTCGGCCCGCCACGGGGTGAGCGCCTCGCAGACCGACGCCGCCCAGGCCCGGGGGCTGGGCCCGCCGCCGCACCCGGCCACGACGAGTACGACCGTGACGAGGACCACCGTGAGCTTCCCGGCGTCACCCGCCCGACACGTACGCATGCGTTGCAGCGTACGGCCTCCGGGCGATTGCGCCAGCGGTCAGGTTTCGGGCGCACCGCCCGGCGCAGCGGGCCCCCGCAGGACCGGGGACCCGCTGCGCCGTGACTCAGGCGTTGGCCGGTTCGGCCTGCTTCGGGTCGTTGCCCGTGCCGGTGCCGCCACCGTCCGGGGTGGAGTCCATGGCGACGCCCTTGCGCTTGCTGAACACCACGGCCGCGACCACGATCAGGGTGGCGACCACCGCGATCGCCAGGCGCAACGGGGTGTTCCGGTCGTCGCCGACGCTCCAGGCCACCACGGCGGGCGCGATCAGCAGCGAGACCAGGTTCATCACCTTGATCAGCGGGTTGATCGCCGGGCCGGCGGTGTCCTTGAACGGGTCACCGACGGTGTCCCCGATGACCGTCGCGGCGTGCGACTCGGAGCCCTTGCCGCCGTACGCGCCGTCCTCGACGAGCTTCTTGGCGTTGTCCCACGCGCCACCGGAGTTGGACAGGAAGACCGCCATCAGGGTGCCCGCCCCGATCGCCCCGGCCAGGTAGGAGGCCAGCGCGCCGGGGCCGAGGCCGAAGCCGACCGCGATCGGGGCGAGGATGGCCAGCAGGCCGGGGGTCATCAGCTCGCGCTGCGCGTCCCGGGTGCAGATGTCGACGACCTTGCCGTACTCGGGACGCTGGGTGCCGTCCATGATGCCGGGCAGCTCACGGAACTGCCGGCGGACCTCCATCACCACCGCGCCCGCCGAGCGGGACACCGCGTTGATGGCCAGCCCGGAGAAGAGGAAGACCACCGCCGCGCCGATGATCAGGCCGACCAGGTTGCGCGGGTTGGCGACGTTGAGCGCGTTGAGGATCTCGTTGCCGACGTCACCGACGCCCGCGTCGGAGTAGGCGGTGCTCAGCGTGTCGGTGTACGAGCCGAACAGCGCGGTGGCCGCGAGGACGGCGGTGGCGATCGCGATGCCCTTGGTGATCGCCTTGGTGGTGTTGCCGACCGCGTCCAGCTCGGTGAGGATCCGCGCGCCGTTCTCGTCGATGTCGCCGGACATCTCGGCCACGCCCTGCGCGTTGTCGGAGATCGGGCCGAAGGTGTCCATCGCGACGATCACGCCGACCGTGGTGAGCAGGCCGGTGCCGGCCAGCGCGACCGCGAACAGCGACAGGGTGATGGAGCTGCCGCCGAGCAGGAACGCGCCGAAGACCCCGGCACCGATCAGCAGGGCCGAGTAGACCGCCGACTCCAGGCCGACGCTGATGCCGGCGAGGATGACGGTGGCCGGGCCGGTCTGCGAGCTCTTGCCGATGTCCTGCACCGGACGCCGGTTGGTCTCGGTGAAGTAGCCGGTCAGCGCCTGGATGGCGGCGGCCAGCACGATGCCGATGACGACCGCGCCGATGGCGACCACCCGGGGGTTCTGGTCGACGTCGGTGAGCCCGCCCTCCAGCTCGCCGAAGCTGGCCGGGAGGTAGAGGAAGGCGGCGACCGCGACCAGCACCGCGGAGAGCACGGCGGAGAGGTAGAACGCCCGGTTGATGGCGGTCAGGCCGTTGCGGTCGGAGGTGCGCAGCCGGGTGATGAAGACCCCGACGATGGCGATGAGCACCCCGATGGTGGAGATGATCAGCGGGAAGACCAGGCCGTCCTCGCCGAACGCGGCGCGGCCGAGGATCAGCGCGGCGACCAGCGTCACCGCGTACGACTCGAAGAGGTCGGCGGCCATGCCGGCGCAGTCGCCGACGTTGTCGCCCACGTTGTCGGCGATGGTGGCGGCGTTACGCGGGTCGTCCTCGGGGATGCCCTGCTCGACCTTGCCGACGAGGTCGGCACCGACGTCGGCGGCCTTGGTGAAGATGCCGCCGCCGACCCGCATGAACATGGCGAGCAGGGCGGCACCGAAGCCGAAGCCCTCCAGCACGGTCGGCGCGTCGCCCTTGAACAGCATGACCACCAGCGCCGCGCCGAACAGGCCGAGGCCGACGGTGAGGAAGCCGACCACGCCACCGGTGCGGAAGGCGATCTTCATGGCGGCTTCCCGGCCGCCGGCCGCCTCCCGGGCGGCGGCGGCGACCCGCAGGTTGGCCCGGGTGGCCAGCCACATCCCGGCCCCACCGATGAACGCGCTGAACAGGGCGCCGACCACGAAGAACGCCGATCGGCCGATCTTCACCGCCAGTTCGCTGCCGTCGGTGTCGTGCACCGGCAGCAGGAAGAGCAGCACGACGGCGACGACCACGAAGATCACCAACGTCCTGAACTGCCGGAGCAGATAGGCGGAGGCGCCCTCCTGCACCGCGCCGGAGATCTCCTGCATGTTGGTGGTGCCCTTACCGGCTGCCAGCACGGCCTTGGTCAAGGCGGCGGCGAAGACGAGTGCCACCAGCGCGATGACCGCGGCGATGACGACGTACGTCACGTTCTCTCCGGTGAGGGACAGCGCGCCGCCTTCGGCGGCCAAGGTCCCGGACATCTATGTCCTCCTGTACCGAACACTGTCGCGCCGGCCAGTGGACGTATGACCGACGCCTGGATGCGGTGGCGCACGTGCTCCGACCCGCCCCGACGGAAGATGATCAACATCCATATCCGCTGGCTGCGGGAACGATCACGTACTGACAACCCACAGACTGTAGCCCCGGCCAGTGTTGGAGGTCACACCTGGGGGACACCGTGTCCGGATGATCTCTGTAACTGTGTTATGAGGAAAAATCTGATATAGGAGGCCATCGACACCACGAGGCCGCGACCCACCAAGGGTCACGGCCTCGCATACGCACAGTGATGATCAGCGGCCGACCGGCCACACCATCCGGACCTCGGTCCCGATCCCCTCGGCCACCGGCCGCACCTGGAGGTCCTCCACGAAACCGGCGAGCAGTGCGAAGCCCACGCCGGTGGTCAGCGCCTCGTCGGTCAACGCCTCGTTGGCCAACTCGTCGGCGTTCAACGCGGCCAGGCCCAGCCCCGCCTCGATCGGCGCCCGGTCCACCACCCGCACCGAATACGCTCCGGAGTCGGACATCTCCACGAGCACCGGATCGGTCAGCCCGTACTGGTGGTGCAGGGCGACCGCCCGGGTGCACGCCTCGCCGATGGCCAACCGCACCTCGTCGAGCAGATCCTCCCGGACCCCGGCCCGGCGGGCCACCGCCACACCGACCAGACGGGCGGTGCGGACGTGCACCGGCGCCGGCGAGAAGGAGAGCCGGACCGTCGCCATCACGCGCCGGAGCCGGTGGGGTCGGCGGCGATCGCCGCGTCCACCGTCGGGTGCAGGGGGAAGACCTGGTCCAGGGCGGTGATCCGGAAGATCTTCAGCAGCGGCTCCTTGTCGCAGACCAGGGCGAACGAACCCCCGGCCGACCGCAACCGCTTCAGGGCGCCGACCAGCACACCCAGACCCGTGGAGTCGAGGAAGTCGACCCGACCCAGGTCGACGACCACCCGCCGGGCGCCACCGTCGATCAACTCCAGGAGCCGTTCGCGCAGTCGGGGTGCGGTGTAGACGTCCACCTCACCGCCGACCTCGAGCACCGTGTGCTCCCCCACGGTGCGGGTCGCCAGCGACAGCTCCATCAGTCCTCCTCCGAGAGCCGTAAACTCTCCTGGGCATCTAACCATCCCCGCCGGACGGCCCGGCGAGGTCACCGGCGGCGGCTCCTCCATACCCACCGGCCCGGTTGTTCAGCACCGAACACCAGTGCGAGAGTGCAGGACGTGAACCCCGCAGCCACCGCGACCGCAGGCCCCGGCACCGGGCGAGGCCCGGCCGAGCTGCTGCACCGGCTGCGCACCCGCCATCCGGTCGACCCGGTCACCCACGTCGAGCGGGTGCCGGCCCGCGCCGGGCAGCAGGCCCCCTGGCCGCAGTGGGCCCCCGAGGAACTGCGGGCGGCGTTCGCCCGGCGCGGCGTACTCGCCCCGTGGCGGCACCAGGCCGAGGCCGCCGAGCTGGCGTACGCCGGGCGGCACGTCGTCGTGGCCACCGGCACCGCGTCCGGCAAGTCCCTGGCGTACCAGCTCCCGACGCTGGCCACGCTGCTGGCCGACCCCCGGGCCACGGTGCTCTACCTGGCCCCCACCAAGGCGCTGGCCGCCGACCAGCTCCGCGCCGTCGCCGGCCTCGACCTCGACGGGGTACGCCCCGCCACCTACGACGGGGACACCCCGCGCACCGAACGGGAGTGGATCCGCCGGCACTCCCGGTTCGTGCTCACCAACCCGGACATGCTGCACCACGGCCTCCTCCCCGGCCACACCCACTGGTCGGGATTCCTGCGCCGGCTGACGTACGTGGTCGTCGACGAGTGCCACACCTACCGGGGCGTCTTCGGCTCGCACGTGGCGCACGTGCTGCGACGGCTGCGCCGCCGGTGCGCCCAGTTCGGCCGTACCCCCGTGTTCCTGCTCGCGTCGGCGACGTCGGGTGACCCGGCGGCGACCGCCGGGCGGCTCACCGGCGTGCCCGTCACCGCCGTCACCGAGGACACCTCACCGCGCGGCGGGGTCACCTTCGCGCTCTGGGAACCGCCGCTGCTGCCGCCGCCCGCCGACGTCGAGGCCGTCGCCGACGACCTGACCCAGGTCCGCCGGTCGGCGCTGCGGGAGACCGCCGACCTGCTCGCCGACACCGTCGCCGAGGGGGTACGCACGCTCGCCTTCGTCCGGTCCCGACGCGGCGCGGAGGTGGTCGCCGCGAACGCCCGCCGGGCGCTGGACGAGGCGGTGCCCGGCCTCGGCGACCGGGTGGCCGCCTACCGGGCCGGCTACCTCAAGGAGGAACGCCGGAAACTGGAACGGGCCCTGCTCCACGGCGACCTGCTGGGGCTGGCCTCCACCAACGCGCTGGAACTCGGCGTCGACCTGGTCGGGCTGGACGCGGTGCTGATCTGCGGCTGGCCGGGCACCCGGGCGTCGCTGTGGCAGCAGGCCGGCCGGGCCGGGCGCTCCGGGGACGAGGCGCTCGCCGTGCTGGTGGCCCGGGACGACCCGCTCGACACCTACCTGGTGCACCACCCGGAGGCGCTGTTCGGCCGCCCGGTCGAGGCGACGGTGCTCGACCCGGCCAACCCGTACGTGCTCACCCCGCAGCTCGCCTGCGCCGCCGCCGAGTCCCCGCTCACCCCGGCCGACCTGGAACTGTTCGGCGACGGGGCGAAGGAGGCCGTCGACGAGCTGGTGCAGGCCGGTGACCTGCGGCAGCGGCCCACCGGCTGGTACTGGCGGCACCGGGAACGCCCCGAGATCGACCTGCGCGGCGAGGGCGGCGCACCGGTCTGCGTGGTGGAGGCGTCCACCGGGCGGCTGCTCGGCACCGTCGACGGCGGGTCGGCGCACTTCCTCGTCCACCCCGGGGCGGTCTACCTGCACCAGGGCGTCTCGTACGTGGTCGACGCGTTGGACCTCGACGACGGGTGCGCGCTGGTCCACGCCGAGGAGCCGGACTGGTCCACCCACGCCCGGGACGTCACCTCGCTCTCGGTGGTGTCGGTCCGCTCCTACCGGGACGCCGGACCGGTAGGGCTTTTCCTCGGCGAGGTGGACGTCACCAGTCAGGTGGTCTCGTACCAGCGTCGCCGGATCGCCTCCGGCGAGGTGATCGACACCCGCCCGCTGGACCTGCCGGCCCGGGAGCTGCGGACCGTCGCGGTCTGGTTCACGCTCTCCCCGCAGTCGCTGGCGGCGGCCGGCGTCGAGCCGGCGGACGTGCCCGGAGCCCTGCACGCCGCCGAGCACGCCGCGATCGGGTTGCTGCCGCTGATGGCCACCTGCGACCGGTGGGACATCGGCGGGCTGTCCACCGCCCTGCACCCGGACACCGAGGCGCCCACCGTGTTCGTCTACGACGGCCACCCCGGCGGGGCCGGCTTCGCCGAGCGGGCCTACCGGACGGCGGCGGCCTGGCTGGGCGCGACCCGGGACGCCGTCGTCGAGTGCGGCTGCGAGTCGGGCTGCCCGTCCTGCGTCCAGTCCCCGAAGTGCGGCAACGGCAACAACCCGCTGTCCAAGTCGGGCGCGGTCCGGGTCCTCGACGTGGTCCTGGCCAACCTGTCCGCAGTCGCCGCCGCGCCCGCCCAGCCGGGCCCGGCCGACAGGTGACGGAGACCCGGCCGGCGGTCGCGTCGTGGGGTGGCCGCCATTGACTCCCGGGATCGTGCTTGAGCGGAACGACATCTGGGCATTGATGCATGGGAGCGCTTCCATCGATAATCGAAAGTGCCCTCCCAGCGCCCACCCCGCCGTTCATGCCGACCCGGAGGAGAAGCCGTGGCCGACACCATCGCCGAGACCGTCGACCTGCTCTACACGATCGACCAGGACAATCTCACCCCCGACCAGTTGATCGCGCTGGGTGCCGCCCTGGCCAGCCTGGCCCAGGCGGAACGCCTCGACCAGATCAACGAGCGGCTGCGGGGCATCCACCAGGTGCTCAACACCTGGGCGCTCAAGGCGACCGCCGACGGACGCTGACGGCGGCGGCCGACCGGCAACGGCGGGCGCCGACGGGGTGGCCGATGGCCAACGGCGGGCGCTGACCGGCGGGGGCCGACCGGCGACGGCGGCACTGACGGGGGCGGCCGACGGCGGGCGCTGACCGTGGGGTTGTGCGAGACTCCGGCGCACCCTTCGGAGGAGTTCTCATGCAGTTGGACAGTTTGCAGGCACAGCACCAGTTCCACGTCCGGCAGCGCATTCGGATGATGGTCAACCAGTACGAGGTCCGGGCGGTGGCGGCGGACGGCACCGAGGGCGAGTTGCTGGCGTTCGCGCAGCAGAAGCGGCTCGCCTTCAAGGAGCAGGTCACCATCTACTCCGACGACTCCAAGCAGCACCCGCTGCTCGGTTTCAAGGCCCGTCAGCGGCTCGACCTCGGTGCCACGTACGACGTGACCGACCACGCCGGCACACCGATCGGGCTGTTCCGCAAGGACTTCGCCCAGTCGCTGCTCCGCTCGACCTGGCACGTCGAGCAGGCCGGCCTGCCGCCGATCACCGGCCAGGAGCGCAGCATGCCGGTCGCGCTGCTCCGCCGGTTCGTCGACTCGCTGTCGTGGCTGCCGTACCACTTCGACTTCACCGCCGGTGGTCAGCCGGTCTTCTCGGTGATCAAGAAGTGGGGCCTGCGGGACCGTTACGTCGTCGAGGTGCCGCACCCGCAGATCGACAGGCGACTGGTGATTGCCATGGCCATCGGCCTGGACGCGCTCCAGGGCCGCTGAGCCACCGCAGCCCCATTTCGGGCCGGCCCGCCCTGATCCGGGGTTGGCCGGCCCGCCTTGTTCCGGGGCGGGCCGCCTTGTTCCGGGGCGGGCCGGCCTGAGCCGGGGCGGGCCGGCCTGAGCCGGGGCGGGCCGGCCTGAGCCGGGGCGGGCCGGCCTG
>NZ_JACGMO010000145.1:0-18459 GCF_015354745.1 Micromonospora sp. S-DT3-3-22 | reverse complement strand
CCGGTCGCCGGGGCACTACCGCCGGTCGCCACGGTGCCGGTCGCCGCACCACCGGTCGCCGAGGGCGGTACGCCGGAGCCGGCCGTCGCGGGGCGTGGCGCGCGGGCGTCGACGACCCCCGGCGCGAGGGTCACCGCGCGGTTCACCGGCCCGCTGACCGCCGCCAGCCCGGCCCCGACCGCGAAGAAGATGACCGACATGTTCGGGTCGATGTAGGCGTACACCGGGATCACCACCAGGGCGATCACCGGGATGGTGCTCAGCCACTGCCCGGCCGGGGAGACCGCGCCGGCCAGCCGCTTGGCGATCAGCGCCAGCCAGGCCAGGAAGGCGACCAGGGCCGGGATGCCGTGGCTGTAGAGCACCTGCCAGATCATCCCCTGGGTGCCCAGGGGTTCCTCGGCCAGCGTGGTGTCGACGCTGTTCGGTGCGCCGTACCCGAGCAGCGGCGAGCGTTCGACGGCCTGGAGGGTACGGACGTAGAGGTCCATCCGGTCGACGTTGGTGTCGGTGCTGCTGACCCGGTTGTCGATCAGCTCCTGCACCGGCACCACCAGGCTGACCACCCAGACCAGCAGCACCAGCCCGCCGATCGAGGCGATCAGTTTGGCGTTGCCCCGCACCAGCGCCCGCAGGCCCAGGTAGGTCAGCCCGGCCCCGAGGCCGAGGAACATGCCCCGGTTGAGGGTCATGAACGCCGGCACCATCGACAGCGGCAACGACACCAGCAGCGCCACCCGGAACTTGCCGGTACGCACCGAGGTCAGATACGCCAGCACGCACGGCACCAGCAGCGCGTACGCCGTACCCCAGTTGTTGGTGTACGGGTAGGGCGCGGCGGTCCGGTAGATCGGGGCCCGGGAGACCGGGTTGAACTCGTTGGCCCGCACGTGGGTCAACGCCTGGATGAACCGTTCCCCCGACATGCTGCCCGGCAGCAGCATCTCCACCGGGGTGGTGAGCTGGAACCGGGGTGCCAGCACGGCCAGCCAGCCCAGGGCGACCACGCCCAGCCAGTACCAGCCGAGCGGGCGGAGCACCTGCTCCCAGGGGACGCCGTCGCGGACCAGGTTGTAGACGTAGACGCAGACGATCAGCGCGGTCAGCATGAAGCCGAAGCGCAGCCCGGAGGTCAGGTAGGCGGTGGCCCGGTCGAGCCGGGTGAAGCTCAGCAGCACCAGGGCGAGCAGCACCAGCCAGCAGGCGGTGCCGGCGGGCAGCGCCACCCGGCCCCGGGTGACCAGCAGGCCCAGCAGCACCACCCCGAACACCGACCAGCCGAGGTAGAAGCCGCCGAGCATCCACCAGAGCGGGACCAGCCCGAACATGGCCAGCAGCGGCCAGGTGGGCAGCGGCGGCGGCCCGGCGAGCGACCCGGGCACCCGCCGGTCAGACACCCCGGCCCCGGCGCTGGGCGAGCTGGAGCACCCGCTCCCCCGACAGCAGCCCGAGCACCACCGGGACGGTCACCAGCACCCGCTTCTCCCGGGGGTTGAGCCGGATCACCCGGCCGAGTTCCCGCACCGCCTCACCGCGCCGCCGGCCGGAGGCGAGCGCGAACGCGATCTGCCCGTGCAGCCGGGCCAGGCCGGCCCGGCTCCCGGCCAGTTCGGGATGCTTGTCGAGCAGGTAGCGGGTGGCCTCGACGATGGTCGCCCACCGGCCGAAGAAGAACGAGCCGCCGTGCCAGTCGACCACCACCAGCACCTCGGGCACGATCACCACCGGGCCGTGCCCGGCGATCCGCAGCAGCCACTCGTAGTCCTCGCCGTAGCCGCCGGGCAGTTCCTCGTCGACCGGGCCGATGGCCTCCCAGGTGGAGCGCCGGATGAGGATGGTGCTGGAGTGCACCTCCATGATCCGGTCCTCGACGAAGTCGGGCAGGCCGACCTCGGCCCGGTCGAGCTGCCGTTCCTTGGCGATGCCCGGCCCCTCCAGCCGGATGCCGCAGCTCGCGGCGGCGGCGTCGGGCCGCTGCGCCAGCAGTTCCACCTGCCGGCGCAGCTTCGCCGGCAGCCAGTGGTCGTCGTCGTCGCAGAAGGCGATCAGGTCGGCGGTGGCGGTGTCGAAGCCGGTGTTGCGGCCACCGGGCAGCCCGCGCCGGTGGGTGTTGTGGACGTACCGCAGGGTGCGCCCGGCCGGCACGTCGACGTCCAGCTCCCGCAGGTCGGTGTGGTCGTAGACGACGACGCACTCCACCGGCCCGGGGTAGTCCTGGCCGAGTACCGCGCCCACGGCCCGCTCCAGCAGTCCGGGCCGGTCCCGGGTGGCGATCACCACGGTCACCGGCGGGTGCCCGGTGGTCGTCGGCTCAGTCACGCTTCTCTCCCGTCACCACGAACCCGACCGGTTCGACGCCGACCGAGCGCAGCCGTTCCACCAGTTGGCCCAGCCGGCCGGTACGGGTCTTGTCGCGGGCGGCGACCAGCACGGCCCGGCCCTCCCGGGCGGCCCGGACACCCCGTTCGTCGTGCAGGGCGGGCGGGGCGTCGATCACGGTGACGCCGGCGGCCACCGGGGCTTCCAGCGGGACCAGACGCACCGCGCCGGCACCGATGCGCAGCTGCTCGCCGTCGGTGGCGGGGGCCTCCTTGGGCAGCACCCTGGGGATGATCTCGGTCTTGTCCGCCGAGGTGGTGGTGGAGCGGTAGACGCCACCGTTCTTCGGGTCGTCGGTGGGGAACGGCCGGGGCTTGCGGACCGGCTGGATGACCATCGTGTCCTCCGGGTTGCCGCCGGTGACCGGGGTGGGGGCGGCCGGGGCCGGGACGCTGCTGGGCATCGGCCGGGGGCGGGGCACCCGGGGCCGGGTCGGCTCGACGGCCGGGTGCCGGCGCTGGGCGTCGGTGAGCAGCGCCCGGATGCGGTCCTGGCTCTCCGGGGCGACGCCCAGGCGCACCTCGTGCCCGGCCTGGGCCAGCGCTGCGGCGACCCCGGCGGTGACCTGTTCCCGCTGTTCGTCGGCGGCGCTGGAGAGCAGGACCAGGGGCAGCGGGGTCGGCCCGTCCACCCAGCGGCCCAGGGCCAGCACCAGGTAGCGCAGGTCGGTGTCGGAGAGCCGGCCTGAGCGGTCCCGCCCGACGGTGCCCAGCAGCGGGGCGCCGACCAGCGCGGACGCCTCGCCGGCGGTGCGGACCCTGCGGTCCATGGATTCCCGGACGAAGGCGACCAGGCCGCCGACGAGCAGGCCGCCGAGGAGCCCGGCGACCAGGATCAGCGGGGCGGCGTCCCGGCTGGACGGGACGGGGGCGCGGGCGGCGCTGGTGACCGAACCGGGGCTCAGATCCGCCGAGGCGATCTTGGAGCGCTGCTCGGCGAGGGTGGCGAGCTGGTCGTTGAGCGCCCGCAACTGGTCGAGCAGGGCGCTGGTGCGCGGCGACGGGCTGGACGAGCCCTGGTTGGCCGGCAACGACCGCTGGGTGGTGGTGCGCTGGCTGGTGACCAGGGCGATGGTCTCGTCGTACGACTTGAGCACCGCGGCGCGCTGGTTCTCGTACATGCCCTTGCGCAGTTCGAGGTACGACTCGGCGGCGCCGTTCGCGCCGTCGACCGCTTCGGCCTCGCTGTGCCCGGCGTAGCTGAACCGCATCACCTGCCCGCCGACCGGCGTCTCCACGGTGAGCGAGTCGGCCACGGCGGTGGTGTCCCGGCCGGTGATCGAGGCGACCTTGTCGATGACGTCGTTGCTGGTGGCGATCCCGCTCTCGGCGGTCATGTTGACCGCCCGGTCGGCGCCGCCGGAGGGCACCGAGAACGGGTCGGTGACCACCGGGCGGACCACCACGGCGGTGGTGGCGGTGTAGGTGGCCGGGAAGACCAGCAGGTAGGCGGCCACCAGTAACAGCACCAGCCCGGTGGCGGCGAGCACCGTGCGCCACCGCCGCAGCGGAATGCGGGCCAACTCGGCCAGGCCGACCGGGCGCTGCCGGGCGGGAGTGACGTCGGTCACGTCCATCAGTCAGGTCCTCTTGCGATGCGGGGGTGGGCGGGTCGGCTCGGGCCGACGACGGCCCCGGTGCGAGCCGCTGGTGGTCCCATTGTCGCCGACCGTTCACCTGTGGTCGACAGCCGACCGGTCCCCCTGCGCCGCGGGCGGTCCGCCGGTGTCCCGGGGACACCGGCGGACCGCCCGTGGCAGGTGTGGCTCAGGAGGTGGCGAAGAACAGCGTCTTGCTCGACCAGTCCACGCCGCCGCCGGCCGGGGCGATCTCGACCGAGGCGGCGCCGTCGACGGCGGTCTCGTCGAACGGCACGGCCCGCAGGGAGCCGTTGGTGTTGCCGTAGACGATCTTACCGTTGACCCAGGCCATGCCCCGCACGTTGCCCCAGTTCAGGCCCACGCTGGGCAGGGTGAACTCGGAGCAGCCGACGATGTAGCCGTCGGGCTCCAGGTACCGGTAGAACAGCTTGTTGGTACCGGCCTTGGTGTAGTACATCCGGCCGTCGAGGTAGAACGCGCCGGCCATCGTGGCGGGGTTGAACCAGTCGTTGTAGCCGCTGCTCACCCAGGGTGCGCCCACCGTGCCGCCGGTGAACATCGACACACCCAGGTAGCTGCCGCCGGGGGCGGTCGCGTCGGTCTTCGACCAGTAGAGCTTGTTGCCGAGCGAGAAGGACGCGCCGGCCGCGGTGAGGTTCGCCTGCGCGCTGCTCACCGGCGTACCCAGGGTGCTGCCGTTGAACGACACCTTGGTGGTCTGCCCGTTGCCGGTCCCGACGTACAGGTAGCCCGACGACGCCGTCGGCGCGTTGGTCGCCGCGACGGTACGCCCACCGGCGAGCGGGAACAGGCCCAGCCGCCCGTGGTACTCGTTGCCGAGACCGTCGGAGTCGAAGCCGGCGTAGAGGCCGGTGCTGCCCCGCCACAGCTCCCACATGATCGGGCCCCAGGTGGTGGTGCCCGCCGGGGCGCCCGACCGGGTCGGGTTCCAGACCAGCGGCAGGCCGTTGATCGGGTCCAGCGCGCCGAGCCCGAACCGGTTGATCGCGCCGCTGCCGGCCGAGTCGTTGCCGTTGGCGTTGCTCAGCCAGCGGAAGTGACCGCCGACGTAGACCACGTTGTCGGCCACCTCGACGGAGGTCACCGAGTCGGTGCCGGTGTAGTTGACCCAGGTGGCGTCCATGGCCGTGCCCCGGTCGGCGGTCTCGAACCGGGCGATGGCGTCACAGTACGCCCCGTCGCCCCGGCCGCCGTCGGCGATGATCACGAAGTACGTGCCGTCGTCGGAGAAGTCGACGTCGCGGGCGTAGAACGGGAACGAGCCGCTGTAGCAGGGGGCCACGTAGCGCTGGGTGCTCCAGTTGGCGACCGTCGGGGTGCCGTCCAGGTCGACGACCACCACCTGGTTGCGGGGCTGGCCGTTGACCTCGGTGAAGTTGCCCACCGCGACCAGGGTCTTGCCGTCGGGGGCGACGGCCAGGCCCCAGACCAGCTCGCTGCTGGCGCGGGCGACGCTGGCGTCGATCTGGAAGCTCGGGTCGATCGCGCCGGTGGTCGCGTCGAGCCGGGCCAGCAGCGAGTGCTCGGTGCCGTTGACCCAGTGGAACGCGCCGGCGATGTAGAGCTTGTTGCCGACCACGACGGTGCGGCGGACCAGGCCGCCGTCGCTGCGGCCGACCCAGCTGGCGACCGTCGCGCCGGTCACCGGGTCGAGCTGGACGAGGTTCTTGCGGCTGACCCCGTTGACGGTCTTGAACGCGCCACCGACGATCAGCTTGCCGTCGGGGCTGGCGGCGAGGGCGTGCACCGCGCCGTCGAGCGTCGGGCTGAAGTCGGCCTTGAGCGCGCCGCTGGTCCGGTCGTAGGCGAACAGGTAGTTGCGGGAGGTCCAGCTGGTGCCCCCGGCGGCCTTGACCGAGGTGAACGAGCCACCCACGTAGATCGTGTTACCGATCTCGGCGAACGCCTTGGTGTCGCCGTCCTGCGCGTGCGGAATGTTGTCCGCCGGGTTGGCCGACGTGAGGGTGCTGGTTACCGGGGTGAGGTCCGCCGCGTGGGCGGGCGCGGCCAGCAGGCCGACCGCGAGCACCGGTGCGGCGAGCGCGGCGAACCACCGCCGCCACACCGGTCGAGACGTTCTGTGAAGCACTGGCGCCCCCAATAATGAAGTGAGATCGTGCGTAGCTTGCTCTGCCCGGACATTTCCCACCATCAACCGACCGGTCCGCTCCGCCACCGGCTCGGCCCTGTCCTGCCGTACGGGTCGCGTCCGGACGACCCACGCAGGACGAGAATCGCGCATCGACCGGCGGAGCCCGCCACCGGGCTGCCGTCCCCGGTCGACCTCATGCCGCCTCCGCCCACCGGAACGCCGGAACGGCACCGGTGGCGGTCACCGTCCAGGCGGCCGCCCGGGTCAGATCGTCGGTGCTGACGGCGTCGGCTTCCCGGGCCAGCACCAGTCCGCGCCGGTCGAGTTCCCGGGCCATCTCCACCTGGTGGTCGTCGACGTGTTCACCGTGCCGGGCCCGGCGCGGCACGTAGACGGCGCGGTGGCCGGCGCGCATCGCGGCCAGCGCCGACCCCACCCCGGCGTGGGTGACGATCACGTCGGCCTCCCGCATCGCCTGCTGCATCTCGGCGTACGGCACCTGCCGGCGGGCCCCGGCCGGCATCCGGGGGATCCGGGTCGCGCCGACCTGCCAGAGCACCTCCGCCTCGGCGGGCACCACGTCGACCAGGCGTTGCAGCAGACGCGGGAAGCCGAAGCGGTCCTGGGTGCCGAGGGTCACCACGATCTTGGAGACCGGGCGCGGGGTGGCGGGCGCGGGCGCGTATCCGTCGAAGATGGAGCCGCCGTAGCGCCACCGGCCGTCCGCCCAGCCCGGGTACTGCGTGTAGAGCCGGGTCCGGGGCACCCGGGCGACCAGCCGGCCGGTCAGCGACGGGCCGACGGTGCGGGTGGCGCTCTCGATGTAGTGGCAGTCCAGGCCGTGCCGGGCGGCGGGCAGGAAGAACGACATGGCGACGCTGGCACCGGTGCTGATCACCCGGCGGAACCGCCCGCCGCAGAGCACCCGGCGGGCGGCCAGCAGGTCGCGCAGCGCGCCGACCGGGTCGCGGGTGCTCGCCGGAGGCACGTGGATGACCTCGTGGCCGTCGAGCAGCGACCGGCTCTGCGGGGAGTCGAACGTCGCCCAGACGCAGTCGTGCTGCACCCCGAGCCGGGGCAGCAGGTCGTGCAGCTCGGCTAGGTGCCCACCGGTGGAGGCGACGAGGAGGGTGGTCACGTCGGTGGCCCAACTTCTGTGCGAGGAGTGGTGGGGGCCGGGTCCGGACGGCGCGGGGACGGGTCGCGCCCACCGGACGGGGGTACGGGTCAGGTGCCGGTCAACATCCGGTCGTCGTCGGCGGTGGTCGTCGGCGCCGGGGCCGCGGGTCGGCGGACCCGACCGTCGGCGACCAGCACGGCGAGCACCATCACGCCGGTCAGCAGGGTGCCGAAGAACCACCCGCCGAACACGTCGGTGAGCCAGTGCTTCTCGGCGTAGATGCGGGTGTAGCCCTCCACCGAGACCAGCACGGCCAGGGCGGTGACCAGGCCGATCAGCACCCGGCGCGGCAGCCGCCAGGTCAGCGCGGCCAGCACCAGGATGGTGCCGAAGGTCATCAGCACCCGGCCACAGCCGCCGGAGGGGTAGGTGCCCAGGTCGGTCGGCGGGTGACCCCGGTCGACGACCTTCGCGAGGATCGTCTGGGTGTACTGCTCGACGACGAACTGCAACGGCATCGCCACCAGCGGGATCCACCAGCGGCGGCGACGCCAGGCGATGGCGAAGCCGATCGCGGCCACCACGGTCACCCACTTGAGCGGGTAGCGGTCGCCGATCGGGGAGATGAACAGGTTGACGTCTTCCCAGAAGCCGACCCGGTGGGCGTGCACGTAGTCGAAGACCGGGTGGTCGACGTGGGGTTCGAGCCGGGAGATCGCCTCACCGAGCGGCCAGCAGACGGCGACGACCGCCGCCGCGCCGGCCAGCAGCACCACCACGGCCGCGCCGACCCGGCCGAACGCTGCGGTCAGCCCGGCCAGGGCGATCCGGAACCGTTCGGCGGTCCGGCCGGTGTCGACGGCCGACATCCACCGCGACGCCAGCACCGGGACGACCAGCAGCGGCACCAGCACGGCCAGGACGGCCAGCACGTAGACGATGGTCACCGGGAGTGACCGCCAGTCGCACGGCCGGTGACCGGGGCATGGTCCACCCCGGGCTGAATGACACGTGACGATCCCATCGTGCTCCCTGATTGTGCCGGCCGTCGGCCGGGCCTCCCCACACCCTGTGCCCCGGACGAGGTCCCCACGTCGTCCCGGGCCGGACCGACCACGCCGTCGCCGGCCAGTGGTGATCGAGTGGGGTCACCCTAGTGGAACGTGAGGTGGGTTCGGTAGCAGCGGTGACGGCAGTGTGGCTTTTCGCCGTTTTTCCGGTCGGGACCCCGACAGTCGTCCCAGCCAGCGGGAGACGCCGCCGGTCAGGGGCGGGGTGAACCCAGCCGGTCGGCGAGGGTGTGCAGCAGGGCGGGATGCAGGATGGCACTCCAGCCACCCCCACCAGCGGCGAGTTCCGCCGTCCGCAACCACAGCTCGACGAGATACGCGTCGGCGACGAACCGACGCCCCGCCGGGTCCAGGCCGAACGCGGCACCGTGCCGGTCCAGCATCCCGGTCATCTCCCCGGTCGCCCCCGCGACGTCCCGGCCGTGCAGCGACAGGGCGCTCTGGAAGCCCTGATGGGCGAGATCGAAGCCGAGCGGCCGGTCGGCGCCGCTGTTCTCCCAGTCCCAGACGACCAGCCGCCCCCGGTGCCGGCCGAGGTTCCACGGCACCCAGTCGCCGTGCCAGTGGCCGAACTCCACCGGCCGGTCGCCGTCGCGGGCGGCCAGGGCGGCCACCGCCGCGACCACCGGACCACCGGCGGCCCCGGCCCGCGCGGTCAGGTCGGCCAGGAACGCCGAACCGCGCAGCGGTCGGGGTGCCGACGGCGGGCCACCGCGCCGGGCCACCGCCAGCATCGCGGCCACCTCGGGGCGCAGCGGGTGGCGGGGACGGCGTACCCGGGCCGGCATCGGCTCGACCAGGGTCACCGCCAGGTCACCCCAGTCCACCTCGCGCAGCAGCCGGGGCACGTCCGGGAAGTCACCGCCGTCGCGGGGCAGCTCCCGCAGCGCGGCGGCCTCCGCGCGGACCATCGCCCGGGTCGCGTCGTTCCACCCGATCTTCGCGTACGCCCGCGCGACGCCCCGGTCGTCGAATAGCTGCAACGTCGGCTTGTGGTGCGGGTCGGGGGGACGGATGCCGATCGCGGCGTGCAGCGGCCGGCCCGCCAGCCGGCCCAGGTGCACGGCGAGCAGCAGCTCGGCCGGGTCGGCGTCGGTGGGCAGCGCCACGGTCAGCACCGGCATCCGGGCCAGCCCGGTCGCCCCGAGCCCGGCCAGCACACCGACGGCCAACCGGTTGGCCCGCACCCGGGGCGGGCGCAGCGCGTTGTACGCCAGCGTCGACGCCGCTCCCACCCGCCGGGAGGCGAGCGGGAGCAGGAACCGGGCCCGCTCCGCCGAGGGCACCACGGCGTACCGGGCGACCGGGCGGTGGGTGGCGGGCACCGGGTCGGGCGGCGTGCCGAGCCAGATCCGGGGGTCGGCGAAGATGGCCCGGGTCACCCAGCCCAGGCCGTCGTGCCGGGTCCGTGGGTCCGTCGCCACCGTCATGCCCTCCACCTGTCCCGCCCGACCGCCGCGCGCTGGCGGACACGATAGGGGCAGCGGACAAGCCGCCGCCCGGCGGGCCGGGGCCCACCGGGCGGCGTACGAGGTGCCGGGCGGTTCAGCGTTGCCAGACGCGGACGTAGTCGACCCGGAAGTCGGCCGGGAAGCGGGTGGCCGCGTCGGGGTCACCCAGCCAGCCGCCGACCTGGAAGTTCAGCCGCAGGTTGAACGGCTTGTTGAACGCCTCGTCGAACCACGGGGTGGTGCTGCGGTCCCGCTGCCAGACCTGCCGGCCGTCGATGTACCAGCGGATCACCCCCGGCTCCCACTCCGTGGTGTACGTGTGGAAGCCGTCACCCGGGTAGCCGGTCGGGAAGTCCCACCGCTGGTCCTGCTTGACCGGCGTGTAGTCGTAGAAGATCGCCTGGGTGGCGGCACCGTGCAGGGACGCCCCGCCGGGCAGCTCCACCACGTCGATCTCACCCTTGCCGCCGTCGTCGGGACGCAGCCAGAACGCCGGCCAGAGCCCCTTGGAGTCGGTCGGACCGTTGGGCGACTTCGCCCGCATCTCGAACCGGCCGTACGTGAACGACGCCTTGCCGATGGTGTCCAGGTAACTCTGGGTGTACTGCCGGGTCTGCGAGCTGCACACCGCGGTCTCCCGCTGGGCCCGCAGCGTCAGCACCCCGTCGGCGACGAAGGTGTTGTCCGGGTCGTCGACGTTGCACCCCTTGTCGATGTCGCGGCCCTCGTTGTCGCGCAGGTTCCACCGCTTGAGGTCGACCGTCGGCCCGGTGAACTCGTCGGACCAGACCAGCCGCCAGCCGGGCACGTCGGTGCCGGGGCGGACGGTCGGCGTCGGGCGCGGCGCGGCCGTGGTCGGCGCGGGCGGGCTGACCGTCCGGCTCGGCGTCGGCGACGGCGACGGCCGGGTCGGCGACGGCGTCGGGGCGGCGGTGGTCGGCGCCGCCGTGGTGGCCGGCGGGCGGGTCGGCGACCGGTCGCTGCGCTGGTAGGTCAGCACCAGGCTCGGCCTGATGGCGGCCTTGGCGTTCTCCCGCGACGCCCAGTAGATCCGGGTGTTCCAGTTCTCCTGGGTCAACGCGAAGGTGACCGGGCCGTTGCCCTGGACGGCGGCGGAGACGTCCCACTCGTTGTAGCCCTGGGTTACCCGGTCGACGGCCGCCAGCACCGGACCGAGGGCGGGCCGGTAGGCCCATTGGCCGGCACCGACGGCGGTGCCCTGGGCGGCGTGGGCCCGGACCCGGGAGGAGAACTGCTGCCACGCGTACACCCGCAGGGACGCCTTGACGTCGACCGCGTCGGCGGGCAGGCCCCGCACCTGGAACTCCAGCACCGCGTCCCGCTGGCCGTTGCGGTTGCCGTCGCACAGCTGCGGGCAGCTGGCCAGGGTGGTCTTCACCCCGTTGTCGCCGTCCTGCGGGACCTGGGTGACCGTGGTGTCCGCGACGGCGGCGAGCGTGATCGGCGGCACCTCGGCGGCGATCAACGGCATCATGGTGGCCGTGATGCCGCCGACTGCGGTGACGCTCAGGACACTGAGGACGACCGCCTTGCGTCGACCGCTGATGGCCGGAAGCGCGCGGTGGATTCCGTGCCGGCTCAAGGAACACTCCCCGGGTGGGCGACGATTACCGGCAGCAGCGTATCCACCACGGCTGGATGTGGCAGGTCGGAAATCGGAGTGACGACACGACTTAACCAAAGAATAAGAGAGCAGGGGTTGCTTTTCGGCAGGCCAGCAAACGAATGCCGCTTCGGCGAGGTTACGCCTGATTGACCGGAAAGTCGGCGATGCGGTGCAGCCGACCCGCCGCCGGTCAGCGGCGGGCCGCCGCCAACGCCGCGCGCATCGCGTCGACCGGAGCCGGCACCCCGGTGAACTGGGTGAACTGGCCGACGGCCTGGGCCAGCAGCAGATCCAGCCCGGAGACCACCCGCCGGCCGGCGGCCAGCGCCGAGGCCGCCAACGGGGTCGGCCACGGGTCGTACAACGCGTCGAAGAGCACCGTGGACGGTCCCCAGTCGATCCCGGCCGCGATCGGGTCGGCCACCCCCTTGGGCACGGTGGCCACGACCAGGTCGGCCCGGGTGTGCGCGGCGGCGTCCGACCATGCCGCCGGGACCAGTTCCACCCCGACGGCGGACGCCACCGGCCGCAACTGCGCCACCGCCTCCGCCCGCCGGGCCACCACCGTCACCGTGGTCGCGCCGAGCCGGGCGGCGGCGGCCAGGGCGGCGCGGGCGGTGCCCCCGGCGCCGAGCACCGTCACCGCGGCACCGGGACGCACCCCGGCCCCGGTCAGCACGTCCACCATGCCGGTGACGTCGGTGTTGTCGGCGTACCACGAACCGTCGGGCCGACGGACCAGCGTGTTGGCCGCGCCGACGGCGGCGGCGACCGGCGACGCGGTGGCCGCCACCGCGAGCGCCGCCTCCTTGCCCGGCATGGTCACCGACAGCCCGGCCCACTCCGGGCCCAGGCCGGTGACCAGCGCCGGCAGCTCCTGCGCCCCGCACTCGATCCGGGTGTACGACCAGCCGTCGAGCCCGGCGGCGGCGTACCCCGCGTTGTGGATCACCGGGGAGAGGGAGTGCGCGATCGGCTGGCCGAGCACCGCCGCCCTCACCGGCAGTTCTCTCCGCTCAGCACGCCGTTGGTGCACATCTTGCGGATGAGACCCCGGTACTCGGCGTCGGTGGTGCCGTAGCCCATGGTGCCCTTCTTGTCGATGGTCATGAAGTAGACCCAGGTGCCGTTGGGCGGGCTCATCGCCCCCTTGAGGGCGTCCTCGCCGGGGTTGCTGATCGGGGTGATGGTCAACCCGTCCGCGCCGTGCGTCCGGTACGGGTTCTTCGGGTCGTTCAGCTCGGACTGCTTGAGGATGTCGGAATCCTTCGGGTCCTTGCCCTGCAACCGCAGCCAGTAGTTGATCGCGCTGTCGATCTCCAGGCACTTGCAGTGGTAGCGGTCGGTGTAGACCCGGTTGTAGATCACCCGGGCCACCTTCGGCATGTCCACGTGGTTGACCGACTCGGCCTGCGCGATCGACGCGGTGATCAACGCCTCGTACGGCGAGATGCCCCGGTCGGCCTCGACCGTCTCGACGAACTTCATCTCCCCGGTCACGTCGAGGAACTTGTCCACCATCAGCGACAGGATCTGCGCGGCGGTCGCCTTCGGCGGCAACTCGTAGGTGGCCGGGTAGAGGAAGCCCTCCAGGCTGCGCGGCCCCTTCTTGCCGTCCTTGCGGTTGAACCAGAACTCCGGCACACCCAACTTGACCGGGTCCTTCGCGGCGGCCTTGAACTCGGCGACCGGAATCTTGGTCTCCTTGGCCAGCAGGTCGTAGATGGCCAGGGTGATCATGCCCTCGGGGATGGTGACCCCGTTGACCACCCGGCTCTTCGGGTCCAGCAACAGGGCGAGCGCGTCGGTGGCGCGCATCTCCTTCTTGACCTTGTACCGGCCGACCTGGATGTTCTTGCTGAGCGCGTTGTCGTCGGCCGCCTCGACGAAGGCCTTGGTGCTCTTGACCACACCGGCGTCGTAGAGGGAGTTGCCGATGTCGGTGGCGGTGTCGCCCTGCTTGACGTCGACAAGCGCCTCACCGGTGCCCGGCCCGTCGAAGTCCGGGGTGATGAAATGGTTACGGATCCGGTCGAAGCCGTAGAAGGCCCCGCCGCCGATGCCGCCCAGCAGCACCAGCGCCATCAGCAGAGCGAAGATGGTCTTACCGGCCCCGCCACCCGACTTGCCGCCGCCCGACGTGCCGTTGCGTCGGTTGACGAAGCCGCGCCGGTGCCGGCCCTTCTCCCCCCTCTCCTGCTCGTCGAACCCGAGGTCCAGATCGTCGATCATTCCGTCCGCCTCCGCTGCGCTTCCAGCCAGCTCTGCAGGATCTCGACCGCGGCGGCCTGATCCACCACCGCACGTTGGCGCTTTCCCCGGACGCCACGCTCGGCAAGCCTACGAGACGCGACGACAGTTGACATCCTCTCGTCGGTGAGGGTCACCGGAACCGGGGCGATCACCTCCGCCAGCCGGCCCGCGTACGCCGACACGTGCTGGGCCGCCGGACCGTGCCGACCGGCCAGGTTGACCGGCAGACCGACGACGACCTCGACGGCCTCGTGCTCGACGACCAACTGCGCGAGCTGGGCGAGATCGCTGGGCACCGCGTCCGCGCCGGTGGTCACGTCCCGGGCCAGGGTGACCAGCGGAGTGGCCAGGATGCCGTGCGGATCGGACCGCGCCACCCCCACCCGGACCTGCCCGACGTCGACGCCCAACCGGACCCCACGGGACGACTCACTCACGGATGGTCACCCTCCCCGGTGACGAGCCAGGGCGGACCAGCTCGGGTCCGCCCTGGCTCGGGTGCTGTACCGTCACGCGTCGGCGATCGCCTTCTCGACCGTGAGCAGCAGGTTCGGCGCCTCGGCGGCGGGCAGGCCACCGCCCTGCGCCACGTCCTGGCTGCCCCCACCACGCCCGGAGAAGGCCGCCTTGACCAGGTCGTTCGCCGCCAGGCCACGCCCACGGGCCGCCGCGTTCACCGCCACCACCAGGGATGCCTTGCCGTTCGATCGGGCCGCCACCGCCACCACGGCCGGCCGCGCCGGGTCGATCTTGCCGCGGATCTCCTGGGCCAGGGTCCGCACGTCGTTGCCGGCCGCGCCCTCCGGCGCCTCGGTGCCGACGTACGCCACCCCCCGGACGTCCTTCGCCTGCCCGGCCAGCGCCGCCGCCCCGCCCAGCACCAACTGGGCGCGGAGCTTCTCCAGCTCCTTCTCGGCGTCACGCAACTGGGTGACGGTCTGCTCCACCCGGTCGGCGACCTGCTCGCCGGGCACCCGGAACAGCTCCGCCAGCCGGGACACCAGCAGGTGCTCACGGGCCAGGAAACCGAACGCGTCCATCCCGACCAGCGCCTCGATCCGGCGGACCCCGGAACCGACCGACGACTCGGAGAGGATCTTCACCAGGCCGAGCTGCGCCGAACGGGCCACGTGGGTGCCGCCGCACAGCTCCCGGGCGTAGTCGCCGACCTCGACGACCCGCACCCGCTCGCCGTACTTCTCGCCGAACAGCGCCATCGCGCCGATCCGCCGCGCCTCCTGCTGGGTGGTGATGAAGGCGTTGACCTCCAGATCCGCCAGCAGCACCTCGTTGACCTGCTGCTCCACGTCGTGCAGCACGCTCGGCGACACCCCGGTCGGGGTGTTGAAGTCGAACCGCAGCCGGCCCGGCGCGTTCAACGAACCCGCCTGGGTCGCCGACTCACCGAGGAAGTTGCGCATCGTCTGGTGCACCAGGTGGGTCGCCGTGTGCGACCGGGAGATCGCCCGGCGGCGGGTCACGTCGATCTCCGCGTAACCGGTCTCGCCGGCCCGCACCTCGCCCCGGACCACCTTCGCCCGGTGCACGATCAGCCCCGGCACCGGCTGCTGCACGTCGAAGACCTCGACCTGGCCGGCACCGACCGTGATCAGCCCCTGGTCGGGCTGCTGACCGCCGCCCTCGGCGTAGAACGGGGTGGTGTCGAGCACCAGCTCGACCGTCTCCCCCTCGACCGCCGCGCCCACCGTCGCCCCACCACGCAGCAGCGCCCGGACCCGGGACTCCCGCTGCAACTCGGTGTAGCCGGTGAACTCCACCTCGCCGCCGTCGTCACGCACCGACCGGTACGCCGACACGTCGGTGTGCCCCGTCTTGCGGGCCTGCGCGTCGGCCTTCGCCCGGCTGCGCTGGTCGGCCATCAGCCGGCGGAAACCCTCCGCGTCGACCTGCAGGCCCTGCTCGGCGGCGATCTCCAGGGTCAGGTCGATCGGGAAGCCGTACGTGTCGTGCAGCTGGAACGCCTTCTCACCCGACAGCGCCGGCTTACCCGCCGAGCGGGTCTCCGCGATCGCGGTGTCCAGGATCGTGGTCCCCGCCCGCAACGTCGACAGGAACGCGTCCTCCTCCGCGTACGCGTACTGCGAGATCCGGTCGAACTCCTCCGCCAGCTCCGGGTACGACGGGGACATGCAGTCCCGGGCCACCGGCAGCAGCTCCGGCAGCGCCCGCTCCTGCCAGCCCAGCAGCCGCACCGCCCGGATCGCCCGACGCATGATCCGGCGCAGCACGTAACCGCGCCCCTCGTTACTCGGGGTCACCCCGTCGCCGATCAGCATCAGCGCGGTCCGCACGTGGTCGGCCACCACCCGCAGCCGGACGTCGTCCGGATGCGACTCGCTCGCCACGTGCCCCGAGTGCGCGCCGTACCGCTTGCCGGTCAGCTCCGCCGCCCGGTCCAGGATCGGCCGCACCTCGTCGATCTCGTACAGGTTGTCCACGCCCTGCAGGATCGAGGCCATCCGCTCCAGGCCCATGCCGGTGTCGATGTTCTGCGCCGGCAGGTCACCCAGGATCGGGAAGTCCTCCTTCCCGCTGCCCGGACCCCGCTCGTACTGCATGAAGACCAGGTTCCAGAACTCCATGTAGCGGTCCTCGTCGACCGCCGGGCCGCCCTCGCGGCCGTACTCCGGACCCCGGTCGTAGAACAGCTCCGAGCACGGGCCGCACGGGCCGGGAATGCCCATCGACCAGAAGTTGTCCGCCTTGCCCCGACGCACGATCCGCTCCGCCGGCACCCCCACCGAGCGCCAGATCTCGAACGCCTCGTCGTCGTCGAGGTAGACCGTCGGCCAGACCCGCTCGCCGTCCAGCCCGTAACCACCCTCGGCGACCGGCTTGGTCACCAGGTCCCAGGCCAGCGGGATCGCCCCGGCCTTGAAGTAGTCGCCGAAGGAGAAGTTGCCGTTCATCTGGAAGAACGTGCCGTGCCGGCTGGTCTTGCCGACCTCGTCGATGTCCGGCGTACGCAGGCACTTCTGCACGCTCACCGCCCGCCGGTACGCCGGGGTCTGCTGCCCCAGGAAGTACGGGACGAACTGCACCATGCCGGCGTTGACGAACAACAGGTTCGGGTCGCTGATGGCGGGCAGCGGAGCGGACGGCACCACGGTGTGCCCGTTCGCCTCGAAGTGGGCGAGATACCGCCGCTTGATCTCCGCCGTCTTCATCGCTGGGGTTCCTCCGGAAAGATCTCTCGGTCACCGATGCGCGGGTCCTCCCGCAGCTCGGCGAACTGGTCGTCGAACGCCTCACCCCGGGCGAACGCCTCGTGGATCTCCTGCTCGCGCTCGGCCATCCCGATCCGTACGTCCTCCACGAAGCTACGCAGCGACTCGACCAGACCGCCAGCGGATTCGGACAGCCCACTGGCGATCCCCGCCGGGGTGTACGCCTGGGCCGTCCGGGTGGCCTTACGGACCACCACCACGCCCACGGCCAGCCCGATACCGAGCCAGAAAAGTCGCCTCATGTCCCCTATCCTCCTGTGCGCCGCCGGCCCGGGGTCAGCGGTTGCCGCGCCGGGCGGCCCGACGCTGCTGCTTGATGGTGTCGCGCACCTCACGCTCGGTCTCCGCGGTCCGCCGTGCCGACGCGGCCCGGCGGACGCCGTACCCGAAGGCCGCCACCTTCACCAGCGGGTTCGCCGCGGCGGCCGAGACGACGGTGGCCAGGTTCGCCACGTTGGCGGTGACGTTCTGCGCGTGGCTGGTCATCGTGTCGACCTTGGCGAGCTGGAGGTTCACCCCGTCGAGGGAGGTCTGCACCTGCTCCAGGGCGACGTTGACGTTCTTCACCGTGGTGTTCACGTCCCCCAGCAGCGGGGCGGTCTGCTCGTTGAGGTCGTTGATCATCCGGGTCGTCGCGTCCACGGTGTGCCGCAGCCGCAGGATCGGCACCGCCAGCACGAGCACCAGCATCAGGAACGCGCCGGCCGCGATCAGCGCAGCGATCTGTCCACCATCCACGCAAGTCCTCCTCAAGCAGGGTTCCGGGGCCCGACGCCCCGGAACACGCGACCCGGAATCCCGCCGTCGCGGCGTGACCCGCACGGGGTCATCGGGAGCAGGCGGGCCTGCCAGCCCCAGACCCTACCGTCCGTGATGGAAACCGGCTCAGGATGGTGAGCGTGTCAGATCGCCGAGCGGATCATCGGTGATCGTCGGGAACGGGTCCTCACCGGTCAGTGACGGGTCGGTGCTCGGCTGTGGCCGGGTCCGCTCGTCGTCGATCGCGTTACGGACCTTCACCGAGACCAACGAGCCGGTGCACTCCCCTGCCGCGGGCGGGACCGGGGTGGCCGGCGGCGCCGCCGGGTCCCCGCTCGCCTGCGGTGCCGCACAGGTCGGCTCCCGCACCCACAGGTCGAGGGTCAGTTCGTCGCGCCGCCAGCAGGTGTAGCTGCCCTTGGCCGGCTGCTCCGGGCAGCGGGTGACCTCCCACCGCCGCCAGCCCTCCGCCCGCAGGGACTGCTCATAGACCCGGGCGGTCTCCTCCGGCGCGCGGTCGGACTCCACGGTGCGCTCCCGCAACCGGCAGTCCTGCAGGCACCAGCGGCTGCCACTGACGTTGTCGACCGTCTTCGTCGTCGCCCAGCCGGGCACCCCCAACTCGTCGAGGGTGTCGAAGACCGGGTCCCGGCTCAGCGTCCGCATCCCGAAATAGAGCGGGAGCGCCCCGAGGAGCACCACGCTGACCAGCACCAGGACTCCCAGCCGCAGCCGACGCCGCTCCCCCGAGCGGCGGCGCGGCTCGGCGGGCGCGTCGGGGTCGACGTCGGACGCGTCGTCCGCGGTGGCCGGGCGCAACGGCCCGCCGGCCGGAGCGC
>NZ_JACGMO010000144.1:0-18638 GCF_015354745.1 Micromonospora sp. S-DT3-3-22 | reverse complement strand
CCACGGCGTCGCCCCGGCCGACCCGGTCGACGCCGCAGGCCACGACGCCCAACCCGCCGACGCCCACCGACGAGCCGCCCGCCCTGCCCGACCCGCTCCCCGGCGGTGCCGACGGCGTCCGCGTCGATGGTTGAGCCGGCCGGCCCGGCAACCCGCCGTCGCGTCCCCGGATCGACCCGCCGTCGTGCACCCGGGCCGGCCCGGCGGCGGCGGGCGGTGCCGCCGCCGAGCGGAATCCTGCTGGGCACGGTGCTCGCGCTGCTGGCCGGTGTGCTGCTGGTCGGCGCCTACGCCAACGCCTCCTTCGCCCCGGACCGCCGGGACAGCGTCGCCGGGCAGCGGGAGGTGCCCACCTCCGTGGTGACCGGCGGGCCGATCATCAGCGCCAGCAGCGAACTGGTCCGCTCCTACCGGCTGCCGTCGCGCACCATCGCGTTGACCTTCGACGACGGCCCCCACCCGGTCTGGACCCGCGAGGTGCTCAAGGTCCTGGACGCCCACCAGGTCAAGGGCACGTTCTTCGTGCTGGGCTCGCAGGTCGCCCGGCACCCCGAGGTGGCCCGCGAGCTGACCGACGGCGGCCACCAGCTCGGCGTGCACACCTTCACCCACCCCGACCTCGCCGAGCTGCCGGCGTGGCGGCAACGCCTGGAGTACGCCCAGACCCAGCTCGCCGTGGCCGGGGCCACCGGGACGCGGACCTCGCTGGTGCGCTTCCCGTACTCGTCGCATCCGGGCGCGATCGACAACCGGGACTGGCCGGTCGTCACCGCCGCCGGTGACCTGGGCTACCTGACGCTCCTCAACGACACCGACAGCCAGGACTGGTCGCTGCCCGGGGTGGACCGGATCGTGGCGAACGCCGCCCCCGACGGCGACGAAGGCGCGGTCACCCTCTGGCACGACGCCGGGGGCGACCGGTCGCAGACCGTCGCCGCCCTCGACCGGTTCATCCCGATGATGAAGGAACGCGGGTACCGGTTCGTCACCGCGACCGAGGGGCTGAACCTCGCCTTCGCCGCCGCCGGGGTCGACCACCGGATGGACGCCGCCACCCCCGCCGGCACCGGGGAACGGTGGCGCGGCCGGACGCTGATCTGGGCGGTCCGGGGCGCCGACAGCACGCTGACCGTGTTCGGCGGCCTCTTCGTCGTCGTCGGGCTGCTCACCGTGGGTCGTACCCTCGTGCTGTTCGTGCTGGCCGGGCGGCACGCCCGACGGCGGCGGGCCAAGGGCTGGAGCTGGGGGCCGCCGGTCACCGCACCGGTCTCGGTGATCGTCCCGGCCTACAACGAGAAGGAGGGGATCGCCGCGGCGGTCCGCTCCCTGGCCGGCGGCGACCATCCCGGCGGGATCGAGGTGATCGTCGTCGACGACGGCTCCACCGACGGCACCGCCGACATCGTCGACGCGCTCGGCCTGCCCAACGTCCGGGTGGTCCGCAAACCCAACGGCGGCAAGCCCAGCGCCCTGAACACCGGCCTGGCGCTGGCCCGGCACGACCTGATCGTGATGGTCGACGGGGACACCGTCTTCGAGCCCGACGCGGTCCGCCGGCTGGTGCAGCCCTTCGCCGACCCGCAGGTCGGCGCGGTGGCCGGCAACGTCAAGGTCGGCAACCGGCGCAGCCTGATCGCCAAGTGGCAGCACATCGAGTACGTCATCGGGTTCAACCTCGACCGGCGGCTCTACGAGACGCTGCGCTGCATGTCGACGGTGCCCGGGGCGATCGGCGGCTTCCGGCGGGAGGCGCTGCGCTACGCCGGGGGGATGACCGACGACACCCTCGCCGAGGACACCGACATCACCATCGCCCTGGGCCGGGCCGGCTGGAAGGTGGTCTACGAGGAGACCGCCCGCGCCTGGACGGAGGCCCCGGCGACCATGGGGCAGCTCTGGAAACAGCGCTACCGGTGGAGCTACGGCACCATGCAGGCGATGTGGAAGCACCGGCGCTCGGTGCTCGACCGGGGCGCGTCGGGCCGGTTCACCCGGCGCTGCCTGTTCTTCCTCAGCCTCTTCGGGGTGCTGCTGCCGCTGCTCGCGCCGGTGATCGACCTGCTGGCCCTGTACGGCCTGTTCTTCCTCGACCGCAAGGCCACGGCGGTGGCCTGGCTGGTCATGCTCGGCGTGCAGACCGTCACCGCCGTGGTGGCGTTCCGGCTGGACCGGGAGAAGCTCGGGGTGCTGTGGGTGCTGCCCCTGCAACAGTTCGTCTACCGGCAGCTGATGTACCTGGTGATGGTGCAGGCGGTGGTCACCGCGCTGACCGGCGGCCGGCTGGGCTGGCAGAAGCTGCGGCGTACCGGCCTGGAACCGGCGGTACGCAACGGCTGACCGCCGCCGGGATCAGTCCTCGTCGAGGTCGTCGAGGCGGGCCAGCCAGGTGGCGAAGCGCTCGACCGGCGTCTCGAACTCGGGGTTGAGGTCGACGAAGTCGCGCAGCCGCTCGCCCAGCCACTCCAGGGTGACCTGCTCGTCGCCCCGCCGCTGCACCAGCTCCTCGATCCCACGATCGGTGAAGTACACCGTGCTCCTCGTTCCTCGCTGACGGGCCCGGCCCGCGCCCTGGGCAGGGGCGGGCCGGGTGGGTCGGTACGGATCGGGTCAGGGGCGGGGCAGCGCGGCGTCGATCAGCGCGGTCTGCTCCACCTCGTGCATCTTGGCCGAGCCGACCGCCGGGGCGGCGGCGGCCGGCCGGGAGATGCGGCGCAGCCGGACGTCGGTCAGGTGCTCCAGCAGGTTGAGCGCGACGAAGCTCCACGCCCCCTGGTTGGCCGGTTCCTCCTGCACCCAGGCGAAGTCCTCCGCGTTCGGGTACGCCGCCAGCGCGTCCCGGATCTCCTGCACCGGCAGCGGGTAGAGCTGCTCGATCCGGATGATCGCGGTGTCGGTGACGCCGCGCTCCTGACGGGCCTGGAAGAGGTCGTAGTAGACCTTGCCCGAGCAGAGCAGCACCCGCTTGACCTGCTCCGGGGCGGGCGCGGCGGTGTCGGCCAGCACCGGGGCGAACGTGCCGGTGGTGAAGTCCTCCACCGGGCTGACGCAGAGCTTGTGCCGCAGCAGCGACTTCGGCGTGAACACCACCAGCGGCTTGCGCTTGGGCGACAGGGCCTGGCGGCGCAGCAGGTGGAAGTAGTTCGCCGGGGTGGTCGGGATGGCCACCCGCATGTTGTCCTCGGCGCACATCTGGAGGAACCGCTCCGGGCGGCCGGAGGTGTGGTCCGGGCCCTGCCCCTCGTGGCCGTGCGGCAGCAGCAGGGTGACCGCGGAACGCTGACCCCACTTCACCTCGCCGGAGGAGATGAACTCGTCGATGACCGACTGGGCGCCGTTGACGAAGTCACCGAACTGGGCCTCCCAGCACACCAGCGCGTTGACGTTCTCCACCGAGTAGCCGTACTCGAAGCCCATCGCGGCGTACTCGGACAGCAGCGAGTCGTGCACGAAGAAGCGGGACCGCTCGCCGTCGGCGGTGAGCGACTTCAGCGGCAGGTGGTCCTCGCCGGTCTTGGCGTCGACGATCGAGGCGTGCCGCTGGACGAAGGTGCCCCGGCGGGAGTCCTGGCCGGCGAGCCGGACGGTGATCCCGTCGTGCAGCAGCGCGCCGAACGCGATGATCTCGCCGTACCCCCAGTCGATGTTGCCCTCGACGGACATCTTGGCCCGCCGGTCGAGCAACTGCTGGATGCGCTTGTGCGGGGTGAAGCCCTCGGGCAGGTTGACGTGCGCCTCGCCGATGGCCTTGACCACGGCGGCGTCGGTGGCCGTCTGCACCTGCGGCTCCGGCTCCTCCTGGCGGCTGGGCCGGCCGACCTGACGCGGGGTGGTGGCGGCGTCCCGGGTGGCCTTGAAGACCCGCTCCAGCTGCGACTGGTAGTCGCGCAGCAGTTCCTCGGCGTCCTCGACGGTGATGTCGCCCCGGCCGATCAGCTCCTCGGTGTAGAGCTTGCGGACCGACCGCTTCGAGTCGATGATCTTGTACATCTGCGGGTTGGACATCGACGGGTCGTCGCCCTCGTTGTGCCCGCGCCGGCGGTAGCAGACCATGTCGATCACGACGTCCTTGTTGAACGCCTGCCGGTACTCGAAGGCCAGCCGGGCCACCCGGACCACGGTCTCCGGGTCGTCGCCGTTGACGTGGAAGATCGGCGCCTGGATCATCCGGGCCACGTCGGTGCTGTAGAGGCTGGACCGGCTGTACTCCGGGGCGGTGGTGAAACCGACCTGGTTGTTGACCACCACGTGCACGGTGCCGCCGGTGCGGTAGCCGCGCAGCTGGGACAGGTTGAGCGTCTCGGCGACGACCCCCTGCCCGGCGAACGCGGCGTCACCGTGCACCGCCAGCGGCAGCACGGTGTAACCCTCCAGCTTGAGGTCGATCCGGTCCTGCTTGGCCCGGACGATGCCCTCCAGCACCGGGTCCACCGCCTCCAGGTGCGACGGGTTCGCCACCACCGACACCTTGACCGAGTGGTCGCCGTCCGGGGTGGTGAACTTGCCGTTCTGGCCCAGGTGGTACTTCACGTCACCCGAACCCTGGGTGGACCGCGGGTCGAGGTGCCCCTCGAACTCCGAGAAGATCTTCTCGTACGGCTTGCCGACGATGTTGGCCAGCACGTTGAGCCGGCCCCGGTGCGCCATGCCGATGACGACCTCGTCCAGCCCGTCCTCGGCGGACGCCTCCAGCACCTCGCCGAGCAGCGGGATCAGCGACTCGCCGCCCTCCAGCGAGAACCGCTTCTGGCCGACGTACTTGGTCTGCAGGAAGGTCTCGAACGCCTCGGCGGCGTTGAGCCGGTTGAGCACGTGCTTCTGCTCATCGGCGGCCGGCTTCTCGTAACGGCGCTCGATCCGCTCCTGGATCCAGCGGCGCTCCTCCGGGTCCTGGATGTGCATGTACTCGATGCCGAGCCGCCGGCAGTACGAGTCACGGAGCACGCCGAGGATCTCGCGCAGCTTCATCCGCTGCTTGCCGGCGAAGCCGTTGACCGGGAAGGTGCGGTCGAGGTCCCACAGGGTCAGCCCGTGCTGGAGGACGTCCAGGTCGGGGTGCTTGCGGATGGTGAACTCCAGCGGGTCGGTGTCGGCCATCAGGTGGCCCCGGACCCGGTAGGCGTGGATCAGCTCGTGCACCCGCGCGGTCTTGTTGATCTGGCCTTCGGAGTCGACGGCCACGTCCCGCACCCAGCGCACCGGCTCGTACGGGATGCGCAGCGAGGTGAAGATCTGGTCGTAGAAGCCGCGCTCGCCGAGCATCAGCTCGTGCATCACCTTGAGGAACTCGCCGGACTGCGCGCCCTGGATGATCCGGTGGTCGTACGTGCTGGTCAGCGTGATGATCTTGCTGACCGCCAGCTCGGCCAGGGTCGCCTCGCTCATCCCCTGGTACGGCGCGGGGTACTCCATCGCGCCGACCCCGATGATCGCGCTCTGCCCCTGCATCAGCCGGGGGATCGAGTGCACCGTGCCGATGCCGCCCGGGTTGGTCAGCGAGATCGTCGTACCGGAGTGGTCCTCCATGGTCAGCTCGTTGCGGCGGGCGCGCCGGACCACGTCCTCGTACGCCTGCCAGAACTGCCGGAAGTCCATCTGCTCGCAGCCCTTGATGGACGGCACCACCAGGTTGCGGGTGCCGTCGGGCTTGGTCAGGTCGATGGCGATGCCCAGGTTGACGTGCTCCGGGCGGACCATCGCCGGCTTGCCGTCGACCTCGGCGTAGGAGTTGTTCAGCTCCGGGTGCTCGACCACGGCGCGGACCAGCGCGTACCCGATCAGGTGGGTGAAGCTGACCTTGCCGCCGCGCCCCCGGGCGAGGTGGTTGTTGATCACGATGCGGTTGTCGACCAGCAGCTTGGCCGGGACCGCGCGCACGCTGGTGGCGGTCGGCACGGACAGCGAGGCGTCCATGTTCTGCACGATCCGGGCGGCCACCCCGCGCAGCGGCGTGGTGCCGGCGGCGCTGGCCGTCGGCGCCTTCGCCGCCGGCTTGACCGGGGCGGCCTTCTCCGTGGCCGCCGGCTTCGCGGCGGACCTGGTGGCGGTCTTCGCGGCGGCCGGCTTCGGCGCGGCGGCCGGCTTGGCGGTGGCGGCCGGCTTGGTGGTGGCCGTCGTCGCCTTCGCGGCGGGCCCGGTCGCGACGGTGGCGACCGGCTCCTGCTGCTCGGCCGGCTCCGGCGTCGCGGCCGGCGCGGCCTTGCCGTCAGCCGGACGCGGGGTCGCGGCGCCGGGGGCGGGTCGGTAGTCGGCGAAGAAGTCGTGCCAGGCCGAGTCGACGCTCGACGGGTCGGCGAGGTAGCGCTGGTACATCTCCTCGACGATCCACTCGTTCGGGCCGAAACCCGCCAGTGGGTTCTCCTGCGAAGTCTGCTGGGTCGACACGGCCGGTAATCGCCTCTTTCACGCGGGTTTGTGTGTCACGCGGTGTCCGCCGTCGTCCGTACGTGCGCGTGGACGGGAGACGGCTCCCAGGCTACGCCGTGCAAATACGATAGGCATTTCCACCTCCGGGGGGTGGGCGGTTTCACAGAAGATGTCGAAAGTCAATCAGCTCTTCGTGTCCCGCCGACTCCGTACCGGAGTGGGTGCGGGCGGAGTGCCGCCCGGCCGGGGCCGCTCGGAAAGGCACCGGCCCGGCGCGACGGGTCGTCGCGCCGGGCCGGTGCGGAGAACGGGTCGGGTCAGGAGATGTCCCGCCGCCGCATGGTGAGGGTGCCGATCGCGCCGGCCACCACCGCGTACCCGATGAGGACCACCGCACCCGCCCAGCGCGGCGGGTTGCCCGGGATCTCGGTCCCGCTGACCATCAGCGACGACGCCAGCGACGGCACCAGCACCTGGAGGTCGTTGATCCAGTCGCCCCAGCGGTTGGCCAGGATGCTGATCGCGATGGCCGCGCCGACCGCGCCACCCAGGTAGAGCAGGATGCCGGTGACCGTGGCGCCGATCTGGCTGCGGATCAGCACCCCGATCCCGACGCCGAGCACCGACCAGAGCAGGTACGCCAGGCCGTTGAGCGCGGTGGCCCGCCAGACCGCCCCGCTGCCGAGCTGGGAGCCCAGGTCGACGCTGTTCATCACCAGTGCCCCGAAGGCCAGGTTGAACACGGTGGTGACCAGCCAGAACAGCACGGCCAGCACGGCTGCGGCGGCCAGCTTGGCCAGCATCACCGCCGTCCGGTGCGGCACGGTGAGGAAGGTGGTGGTGACCGTCTGGTGGAAGAACTCACTGGTCACCACGATGATGCCGAGCAGCATCACGATCATCAGACCGAAGAACTGCCCGTTGGTGTAGACGTTGGCGGCCAGGCTGTCCACCGACTGCACGGCCTGGATCTGGTCGGCCTGGTCGGCCGGCACGTCGCCGAAGTTGTTGCTGGCCAGCGCGTCGGTCTGCAACCAGTTGATCAGGGCGGTGAGCGCCCACAACGGCACCGTGATCAGCCCGAAGATCCACCAGGTGCTGGTGGTACGGATCTTCAACAGCTCGGATCGGACCAGGTTCATCGGATGCCCGCCTTCCCGGCCGTCAGCTCCAGGAACACCCGCTCCAGGTCGGGTCGTTCCGGGGTCAGTTCGTGCAGCTCGACCTTGGCGGCCAGCGCGGCCCGGCCGATCGCCGGCGCGTCCACCCCGCTGACCAGCAGCACGCCGTGCTCGCCGGTCTCCACCGTCGCGGACTGTTCACGCAGCGCCACGGTCAGCTCCTCGGCCTGCGGGGTGCGCACCCGCACCCGGCCGCCCTGCGCCATCGAGCCGAGCACCTGCTCCACCGGGCCCTGCCGGATCAGCTTGCCGGCCGCGATGATCACCACGTCGTCGGCGAGGAGCTGCATCTCGGACAGCAGGTGGCTGGAGACCAGCACCGTACGCCCCTCGTGGGCCAGCCCCTTGAGGAAGCCACGCATCCACCGGATGCCTTCCGGGTCGAGACCGTTGGCCGGCTCGTCGAGGATCAGCACCTGGGGGTTACCGAGCATCGCGGCGGCGATGCCGAGCCGCTGCTTCATGCCCAGCGAGTAGCCCTTGAACTTGCGCTTCGCCGCCGGGGTGAGCCCGACCAGTGCCAGCGCCTCGTCGGCCCGGCTCCTGGGCAGGCCGGCCGCCGCGCAGATCACCCGCAGGTGGTTGATGCCGGTACGGCCCTTGTGCGCGCTGGACGCCTCCAGCACCGCGCCCACGTGCCGCAGCGGGTCGGTCAGGTCGGCGTACCGCCGGCCGCCGATGGTCGCCGTGCCACCGGTCGGGGTGACCAGGTTCAGCAGCATCCGCAGGGTGGTCGTCTTGCCCGCCCCGTTCGGCCCGAGGAAGCCGGTCACCCGACCGGACTCGACCGTGAAGGACAGGTTGTCGACCGCCCGGACGTTCTTGTACTGCTTGGTCAAACCGGACACGACGATCTGGCCGGTGCTGGGGCTCCACTGCCCGTCGGACATCGTTCTCCTCCCGTGCGGCGGCGCGCGGGGCACCGCGTTCTGCGACGCCGTTGCGGAATGCGCCGCTGCCAGCCTTGCTGGTCAGGTCAAGTTACGCCATCAGCCCCGGTCGGTAGGCCCTGCTCCGACTCAGGCAGGAGCGGGTCGTCCTCAGGGACGAGGCTCGGCAGGCAACGCGACCCAGGTGGCGCGGGCCCGGCCCAGCAGCCCACCGGCACCGTCGTAGAGGCTGGTACGCACCACCGCCAGGCGTCCCTCGACGGTGTCCACCGCCCCGGTGACCACGTACTCCCCGCCCGGCTCGGGCAGCGCGTCCAGCGTCACGGCGAGCCGGCCCAGCACGTACGGCCGGCCCGGGGCGATCACCGCCCAGCCCCCGGGGCAGTCCAGCGCCGCCCACACCGTCGGCGCGGTCACCCGCACGGGCGTCCGCCACGGCGCGGCGGTCCGGCCGTCGGGCAGCCGCCCGGGGTAGATCCGCAGGCCGTCCGGGTGCTCCGGGCCGCAGACGTAGCAACCGGGGAAGGGGTGGTCCACCAGTCCCGGGTAGCCGGCCGAGGCGGCCCGCGCGGTCGCCGGGTCCACCGGGGGCACCGGGGCGGGCGGAGCACCGGCCGGGCGTACCTCGGCGACCAGGTGCCCGTCGGGGTCGCGCACGTCGCCGTCGGCGAGGGTGAGCGGGGTGTCCAGCGGCGGCGGGCGACGCAACGTCACCTCGACCGGCCCGTCCGCGCCGTACGCCCCGGCGAAGATCCCCGCGCTCCAGCCGCCGTTGCCCGTGCCGGGCGGCCCCTGGTACCGCGCTTCGATGATCATCGCCCCTCCGCCGTGTCGTCGGCCCGGCCGACCGCCGGGCGCCCGCAGGCAGCCTCGCACGCGCCGGCCACCTTCCAACCGCCCCACCGGCCCCGTACGCCACCCTGGTCACGCCGCCGACCGGTCCCGCCGACCGGCGTTCACCGGATCGACACCCGTCCCCGGGAGGCCGGCAACCCGGGGCACCTACACAGGTCCCATGGCTGTTCTGCATGCCGCTGGCGCACCCCTGACGACCAGTGGATACACCCTGCTGATCGCCGACGACCCGACCCAGGTCGCGGCCGCGCAACGCCTGCGCCACGAGGTGTTCGCCACCGAACTCGGCGCGACCCTGCGCCCGGGTGCCGCCGGGCTGGACACCGACGACCTCGACGTCCACTGCGACCACCTGATCGTCCGCGAGGAGCGCACCGGCGCGGTGGTCGGCACCTACCGGCTGCTGCCCCCCGGCCGCACCGACCGCCGGTACGCCGCCGGCGAGTTCGACCTGACCCCCCTCGACCCCCTGCGCGACCTGCTGGTCGAGACCGGCCGCTCCTGCGTGCACCCGGAACACCGCACCGGCGCGGTGCTCAACCTGATGTGGGCGGGACTGACCCGCTACCTGCACCTGCGCGGGGTGAACTGGCTGGGCGGCTGCGCCTCGGTGCCGGTCGGCGACGGCGGCCGGGCCGTCGCCGAGACGTGGGCGCTGGGCCGGGCGGGGCACCTCGCGCCCCCGCTGATGCGGGTCCGCCCGCTGCGGCCCTGGTTCGCCGAGCCGGGCGCGGCGACACCGGAGTCGGCCACCGGGGACCCCGCCGGGCGGGCGCTGATCCCCCCGCTGGTCCGTGGCTACCTGCGGCTCGGCGCGTGGATCGCCGGGGAACCGGCGTACGACCCGGACTTCCGCTGTGCCGACTTCTACCTGCTGTTCTCGCTGGACCGGATGAACTCGCGCTACCGCCGGCACTTCCTGGGCGGGGTGACCCGGTGAGCGCCGAGTTGTGGCGGCCGACCGCCGGCTGCGGGCCGGACTGCCTGCCGGGGGAGGGGCGGGCCGGGGTGTCGCCGGTGCGGCAGGTGGCCCGGCTGCTGGGCGTACTCGGGATGCTGCTGGCCGGGGCCGGGATGGCCGTACTGCTGCCGGTGGTGCCGGCGGCGCGACGGGCGGCGGTGCTGCGGGCCTGGGCCCGGCGGACCACCGGGGTGCTCGGGGTGCGCCTGGTGGTGCGCGGGCGGCTGCCCCGGCGACGGGCGCTGCTGGTCGCCAACCACGTCTCCTGGCTGGACGTGCTCGCGGTGCTGGCGGTAGCGCCGGCCCGGCTGCTGGCCAAGCGGGAGGTGCGGAGTTGGCCGGTGCTGGGGCTGCTGGCCCGCGCCGGTGGCGCGGTCTTCGTCGACCGGTCGCGCCCCCGGGACCTGCCGCGTACGGTGGCCCGGCTCGCGGCGACCCTGCGCGCCGGTCACCCGGTCGCGGTCTTCCCCGAGGGGACGACCTGGTGCGGCGTCGTCCCCTCGGCCGAATGCCGGCCGCGCCGGGGCTTCCGGCCGGCGGTCTTCCAGGCGGCCGTCGATGCCGGCGCCCCCGTCGTGCCGCTACGGATCAGCTACCGCTCTGCTGCCACCGGGGCGACGACCACCACCGCCGCCTTCCTCGGCGACGAGACACTGTGGCGTTCGGTACGCCGGGTGCTGGCCGCCCGCGACCTGGTCGTCGACGTCGTGGTGACCGCCGCCCTGCACCCGGTCGCCGGCGCGGACCGCCGGGTGCTGGCCCGGGCCGCCGAGTCGGCCGTGCACCTGCTCCCGCCCCGCCCGACCACCAGCCGTCCCGCCCCGGCCCCCGTGCCCCCGGCGTCGCCGCCCCGGCCCGTGCCGGCCGCCGGGACGGCCCTCGGCCTGGCCGCCTGACCCGCAGATCAGGATCGCGCTCCCCGCGATCGCCCTGACGCGCTTCCCGCGATCGCCCTGACGCGCTCCCCGGGATCGCCCTCCGCGTTCCGCGTGATCGACTCGCGTGGGCCGATGTTGCGGTGATCGGTAGGCCGGGATACCGCTGGATCGGCCCAGATGAGTGGATCTTGCCGACCGCGGGTCGGTCGGGTGGGGCGGTCGGGTGGGTGACTCGCGACAGTCTTGTTCTATCGCGATGTATCGCGTTACGCTTCCGCCGTGCAGTGGTGCGGCCGTCGGCCGTGACCCCGGAGGGAGACGTCATGACCAACTGGAAGGTCGACAGACCGCAACGGCTCACCATCGAGGAGCCGGTCACCCGGCTCGACGTCCGCCTGGTCACCGGGCGGCTCAACGTGGTCGGCACCGACGGGCCGGCGCGGATCGACGTCACCCGGATCAGCAGTCGGCCGGTCATCGTCGAGCACCGCGACGGCGTCCTGCGGATCGAGCACGAACGCCCGCCCCGCTGGCCCGGGTTCCTCTGGTGGCTCGGGCAGCTCGGCCGCCGGTTCCGGGCCGAGGTGTCCGTCGCCGTCCCCGCCGGCACCCTGGCCGACCTGCACCTGGTCGACGGCACGCTGGTCGCCTCCGGGCTGTCCCGCGACACCACCGTGGACGTCACCTCCGGGCAGATCACCCTGATGGGCCTGGCCGGGCGCACCAACGCGCGGATCGTCTCCGGCCCGGTCGAGGCGCTCGGCGTCACCGGCGACCTCGTCCTGAACACGGTCTCCGGCGAGGTGACCCTCGCCGACAGCGCGGCCGGCCGGGTGCACGCCAACACCGTCTCCGGGGCGATCACCTGCGACCTGGACAACCCCCGGCGCAGCGACATCCGGCTCACCACCATCTCCGGCCCGATCACCGTCCGGGTCCGCGAGGACAGCGACCTCGCCGTCCACCTGCACACCACCTCGGGCCGGATCACCAGCGGCTTCCCCCAGGTCGGCGGCGGGGCCGGCGTCGGCCCGGTCAAGGACAGCCACGGGGTGCTCGGCACGGGCGCGGGTAAGCTCTGGGCGTCCGCGACCTCCGGCAGCATCGCGCTGCTCGCCCGGCCGGTGGACGCCGACCAGGAGGAGCTGCCGTGACCGCCGTGTTCAGCCACGGGCGGCTCCGGCTCTACCTGCTGCGGCTGCTCGACGACGGTCCCAAGCACGGCTACGAGCTGATCCGGCTGTTGGAGGAACGCTTCCTCGGCCTGTACGCCCCCAGTGCCGGCACCATCTATCCCCGGCTGCAACGGCTGGAGGCCGACGGGCTGGTCACCCACACCGCCGCCGGTGGCCGCAAGGTCTACGAGATCACCGAGGGTGGCCGGGCCGAGCTGCGGCAGCGCGCCGACGAGCTGACCGCCCTGGAATCCGACATCTCGGCCTCGGTGGAGGATCTCTCCGCGCTGGCCGGCGAGATCCAGACCGAGGTACGCGGCTCGGTACGGGACCTCAAGCGGGAGCTGCGCGAGGCCACCCGGCAGACCCGGCAGACCCGTTGGGACCGTCCGGCCGCCTCCGCCCCGCCCCGCCCGGCGGCCCCCACCGCCGGTGACCCGCCCCTGCTGGCCGAGTTCGACCAGCGGCTGGCCGAGTTCACCGTCGAGGTCGGGGCCCTGGTCCGGGCCGGCCGGCTCAGCGACACCCAGCTGCGTACGGCGATCCGGGTGCTCGACGGCGCGTTGGACGGGTTGCGTCGGCTGCTGCGGTGACGGCCCCCGGCCGGGCGCTGACCGCCGCCCCGGCCGGCTTCACAGGGTTTTTGCAGGAACCGTCCAGCGCCGACGCAGCGACGTCACGGATGATGGCCAGCATGGCCGCTACCCAGACCGAGGCGCGACTGCTCGTCGTCGAGGACGACCCCAACATCCTCGAACTGCTCTCCGCCAGCCTCCGCTTCGCGGGGTTCGACGTGGCGACCGCCACCAGTGGCAGCGCGGCCCTGCACGCGGCCAAGGACCACCGTCCCGACCTGGTGGTGCTCGACGTGATGCTGCCCGACCTGGACGGCTTCGAGGTCATCCGGATGCTCCGGGAGGGCGGCACGCGTACCCCGGTGGTGTTCCTGACCGCCCGGGACGCCACCGACGACAAGATCCGGGGGCTCACCCTGGGCGGCGACGACTACGTCACCAAGCCGTTCAGCCTGGAGGAGTTGACCGCCCGGATCCGGGCGGTGCTGCGGCGTACGGCCACCGGCGAGCACGCCCCCTCCCGGCTCACCTTCGCCGACCTCGAACTGGACGAGGAGACCCACGAGGTGCACCGGGCCGGCCAGCGGGTGCAGCTCTCGCCGACCGAGTTCAAGCTGCTGCGCTACCTGATGCTCAACGCCAACCGGGTGCTGTCCAAGGCGCAGATCCTCGACCACGTGTGGAACTACGACTTCCGGGGTGACGACAACATCGTCGAGTCGTACATCTCCTACCTGCGCCGCAAGGTCGACAACACCCAGCCCCGCCTGATCCACACCCTGCGCGGCGTGGGCTACGTCCTGCGCAAGCCGGCGGCGTGAATCCGCTCGACGAGGCGAAGGGGCGGCTCCGGAGCGTTCCGCTACGGGTCAAGCTGGTCGCGGCGGTGCTCACCCTGGTCGCCATCGCCCTCGTGGTGATCAGCTCGCTGACCACGTACTTCCTGCGGGAGTACCTGATCGGCCAGGTCGACGACCAGTTGCGCGGCGACACCAACGGGGTGGCGCGGGCGCTCGGCCAGGCCCAGGGCCCGCTCGTGGTGGGCATCCCCACCGACTACGTGGCCGCCCAGGCCAGCCGGGCCGGGGTGGACGGGACGTCGCGCTACTCCGGCCTGCGCCCGGAGGAACTGCCGGAGTTCCCGACCGACTTCGCCGGCTTCTCGGCCCTGGTCGGCGACCCGTTCACCGTCCAGTCCAAGGACGGCCGCACCCGGTGGCGGATGCTCTACACGGACCTCGGCGACGGCCGGATCCTCGCCTTCGGCCAGCACATGACCGACGTCGACCTGGCGGTCAAGCGACTCATCTGGATAGACATGCTGGTCGGTGGGGCGGTGCTGATCCTGCTCGCCTCGATCGGCGCGGCCATCGTCCGCACCAGCCTGAAACCGCTGGTGGAGATCGAACGGACGGCCGCGGCGATCGCCGGTGGTGACCTGACCCGCCGGGTGCCCGACCCCGAGGAGGGGCAGGAGTGCGCCACCTCCGAGCTGGGCCGGCTCTCCCGGGCGTTGAACGCGATGCTGGCCCAGATCGAGGCCGCCTTCACCGCCCGCGCCGCCTCGGAGATGGCCGCCCGTACGGCGGAGGCCGGCGCCCGGGACGCGGCGCACGCCGCGCTGGCGTCGGAGGCCCGCGCCCGGCGGTCGGAGGAGCGGATGCGGCAGTTCGTCGCGGACGCCTCGCACGAGCTGCGGACCCCGCTGACCACCATCCGGGGCTTCGCCGAGCTGTACCGGCAGGGTGCGGCCCGCGCCCCCGAGCAGACCGCCGACCTGCTGCGGCGCATCGAGGACGAGGCGGCCCGGATGGGGCTGCTGGTGGAGGACCTGCTGCTGCTCGCCCGGCTGGACCGGGAACGCCCGCTGTCGCTCGCCCCGGTGGAGCTGCCGGTGCTCGCCTCCGAGGCGGTCGAGGCGGCCCGGGTGGTCGCCCCCGAACGGCACGTCGAGCTGGAGATCGCCCCGGGTTCCGGCCCGCTGGTGGTGCACGCCGACGACGCCCGGCTACGGCAGGTGATCGGCAACCTGATGACCAACGCGTTGACCCACACCCCGCCGGAGGCGTCGGTGACCCTGCGGCTGCGTTCCGAGGCCGGGAACGTGGCCGTGGTGGAGGTGGCGGACACCGGGCCGGGGCTCGCACCGGAACAGGCCGAGCGGGTCTTCGAACGGTTCTACCGCGCCGACGCGGCCCGGACCCGCCGGGCCAGCGGGATCACCAGCACCGGGCTGGGCCTGGCCATCGTCGCGGCGCTGGTCACCGCCCACCAGGGCACCGTCGAGGTGGACGAGACCCCGGGCGGCGGGGCGACCTTCCGGGTCCGGTTGCCCCTGCTGCCCGAGGCGGACGGCGACCCGGAGTGACCCCCTACCGGTCCCGCTGTGACTTTCAGAAAACTTCCAGGCGGGTTCCAGGTGGGTGACAGTGCGACGGGGAAAACTAGGGGCATGACCGAGTTCGAGACCGACCCGCAGCGTCGGCCGGCTGCCCCCGACGCCGAGCCGTCGCACCCCTCCGCCGAGCCGTCCCGCGCCACGCGCGGCGAGTCCGACACCCCCAACACCCCCGGTCAGGCCGCCGGCACCGCGGGGGAGCCGGCCGGCACGGCCAACCCCGGACCGGCGTACGCGCCACCCGCGTCGCCGTACGCGCCGCCCGCCGCCGGATACCCGCAGACCTCGTACCCGTCCGGTGGCGGCGACCAGGCGTACCGGCCCGGCTATCCCGCGTCCACCGGTTACCCGGGCCACTCCCCGGCGGGGCAGTACCCGTCGGCCGGCTACCAGCCCGGCCAGCAGCAGTCCGGGTGGGCCGGTGGCTACCCCGGCCAGCACCGTCCCGGGCAGCCGGGCGCGGGCACCCCGTCGGCCGGCTACCCCGGTCAGCCCGGTGCCGGATACGGCCAGCCCGGCGTGGGTCAGCCGTCCGCCGGTTACCCGGGGCAGGGTGGCCCGGGTGGGCCGCAGCACCCCGGCCAGCCGACCCCGCCGTGGGCGCCCGCCCCCGCACCGCAGGCCGGCAAGGTGGCCAAGTTCGTCGGCGCCGGGGTGGCGGTCTTCGCCCTGATGCTCGGCTCCGGCGTGGCCGGTGGCGCGCTCGCCCTGGCGGTCGACGGCGACCGGGGCGGGATCACCCGCAACTACTCGGCCGCGCCCGTGATCAACAGCGCCGATCTGCCGAAGATCGCCGCCTCGGTGCAGGACAGCGTGGTCTCGATCATCACCGACAGCGGTGAGGGGTCGGGCGTGATCCTCAGCTCCGACGGCTTCGTGCTGACCAACAACCACGTGGTCGCCTCCGCCTCCGGGGACGCCGTCCGGGTGGTCCTCGCCAACGGCAAGTCGGCCCCCGCCAAGATCGTCGGCACCGACCCGAAGACCGACCTCGCGGTGGTCCAGACCAGCGGTCTCGACAACCTCAAGGCGGCGAAGTTCGGCGACAGCGACGCCATGCAGGTGGGCGACCAGGTGCTCGCCCTGGGCAGCCCGCTCGGTTTGCAGGGTTCGGTCACCGCCGGCATCCTCAGCGCCCGCGACCGCACCATCCAGGCCGGCAGCGGCAACGGCCCGCAGCAGTCCCCGCAGGGCGGTGCCAGCTCGATCTCCGGCCTGCTCCAGACCGACGCCCCGATCAACCCGGGCAACTCCGGTGGCGCGCTGGTCAACACCCGGGGTGAGGTGATCGGCATCAACACCGCCATCGCCACCGCCGGGCAGGGCAGCACCGGCAACATCGGCGTCGGCTTCGCCATCCCGAGCAACAAGGCCAAGGACGTCGCCGAGAAGCTCCAGCGGGGCGAGAAGATCAGCCACCCGTCCCTGGGGGTCAGCGTCAACGCGGCCGAGGACGGCGGCGCGCTGGTCGCCTCCGTCGCCGGGGGCAGCGCCGCCGAGAAGGCCGGCATCCAGCGCGGCGACGTGATCACCAAGTTCGGGGACACGGTGATCAACGACTCCAACGATCTGGTCGGCGCGGTGCAGGCCGGCAAGGTCGGCGACCGGGTCCAGGTGACCTACAAGCGAAATGGTGCCGAGGCGACCGCAACCGTGACGCTCGCCGAGACGTCGTAACCACAGACCTGCCTCCTCCGGGCGGCGGGCGGCGGAGCCAAGGGGGTTGGCTCCACCGCCCGCCGCCGCACGCGCCCCGGACGGGCCCCACCCGGCCGGGGCGCGTTTGCGTGTCCGGACAGGGGGAAATCGCCGCCGATCCCGCCGGACACACCTGCCGGACCGGGACAACGGGGGAGGATTCGTGGCAGTGACCCACCGTCCGTCGGAACGTCCGCCGTCCGGGCCGCCGCTGCGGGTCGCGATGCTCGTGCCACCCTGGCTGTCGGTGCCGCCACCCGGGTACGGCGGGCTGGAGCAGGTGGTGCACGGGCTGGTGGACGCGCTGGTCGGGCACGGGCACCGGGTGACCCTCTTCGGGGCCGGCCGGCAGCACGGCACCACCGCCGACTTCGTCTCCACGATCGACGAGTTGCAGTACGACCGGCTGGGCGAGTCGCTGCCGGAACTGGCCCACCTGGCCCGGATCAACCGGCTGGTGTCCGCCGCCGACTTCGACGTGATCCACGACCACACCACGATCGGGCCGCTGGTCGCCGGCCGGCGTGCGGTGCCCACCGTGGCCACCGTGCACGGCAACCCGGTCGGCGAGTACGGGGCGGTGCTCGGCGACACCGACCACGGGGTGGGCCTGGTGGCCATCTCGCACGCCCAACGGCGGGCCAACCCCGCGCTGCCCTGGGTGGGTACGGTGCACAACGCGCTGGACAGCCGGGACGTGCCGGTCAAGCGGGAACCCGGCCGGGGCCCGGTGCTCTGGCTGGCCCGGTTCAGCCCGGACAAGGGCCCCGACACGGCGATCCGGGCCTGCCGGGCGGCCGGCCTCCCGCTCACCCTGGCCGGCAAGTGCAACGAGCCCGCCGAACGCCGGTACTTCGCCGAGGTGGTGCAGCCGATGCTGGGCCACGACGTCGACGTGGTGATGAACGCCGACCGGGAGGCGACCCTGCGGCTGCTGGCCGACGCCCGCTGCCTGATCATGCCGATCCAGTGGGAGGAACCGTTCGGCATGGTGATGGTGGAGGCCATGGCGACCGGCACGCCGGTGGTGGCGCTGCGCCGGGGTGCGGTGCCCGAGGTGGTGGTGGACGGCGTGACCGGGCTGGTCCGCGACGACGCCCGGGAGCTGCCGGCGGCCCTGCGCGAGGTGATCCGGCTCGACCCGGCGGCCTGCACCGCGCACGTGGCCGAGCAGTTCTCCACCGAGCGGATGGCCCACGGCTACGAGGCGGTCTACCGAGCCGTCGCGTTCGGCACCGCCCCGCCGCTGCGCCGGCCCGTCGGGCTGCGTACCCGCTGACGGGCGCGCGGCGGGACGGCGCGGGCGCTCAGACGGTGGTCGCGGCCAGGTCCCGGACGGCGGCGTCGAGCTGCCGGCCGTACGCCGGGGTGATGCCCCCCTCGTCGATGCGGCGGGTGACCTTCTCGCGGAGCGCGGTCACCTGCGCGGGCACGTCGGAGCGGCCCTCGGCGGCGGACCGGGTCAGGTTGGCCAGCACGTTGCGCAGGTCCAGGCCGACGTCCTCGCGGACCTCGCCGGTGCGGACCCCGTCGTCGATCAGCCGGCGCATCCGGTCGGCCGCCTCGGTCAGCCCGCCGCCGCCCTGGCCCCCGTCCGGGGTGGTGGCCGGCGGGCGCGCCGGTGCGGGCGCGGTGGTGGCCCGTCGGGGGGCCGGCGGCGGGGT
>NZ_JACGMO010000143.1:0-18693 GCF_015354745.1 Micromonospora sp. S-DT3-3-22 | reverse complement strand
GCGCCGGTGCCCGCCGCGCAGCCGGCCCCCCTGCCACCGGCCCGCCCGGCGTCACCGCCGCCCGCGCCGCCCCGCCCGCCGAAGCAGCGGCGGGTCCGCCCGCAGCCGCCCGCCCCTCCGCCGCAGCCACCGCCCAACCGGCCACCCAAGGGGTACGTCCGCCGCAAGCGGCGACGCTGGCCCTGGGTGCTGCTGCTCAGCCTGGCCTGCTGCTGCGGCTGCCCCGCCTGGTTCGGCAAGCCGGCCTGGGAGCAGTACCCGGCCGACGCCGCGCTGCCCGGTCAGGTGGCCGACCTGACCCTGCGGTCGGACTCCGGCAGCGAGGTCGACAAGCTCAAGGCCGAGGTACGCAAGGCGAACCTGCTCGCCGAGGACGTCTACGCCGGGGTCTACAGCACCTCCGACGGCAAACGGGTGACCGTCTTCGGGGACACCGGTTTCCGGCTCCGGCCGGAGTCCGACGCGGACGACGCGATGGCACGGTTGACGGACACCTTCGGCCTGGGTACGCCCCAACCGGTCGACAGCGGCGTCCGGGGCCGGTACGACCGCTGCGCCACCGGGTCGTCCGACGGCACCGACGTGGTCGTGTGCACCTCGGTGGACCACGGCAGCAGCGCCACCGGCGTGTTCACCCGGCTCTCGGTGGACGACAGCGCCCGACTGCTCGCCACGATGCGCGCCCAGATCGTCACCCCGAAGCAGGGCTGAGCCGGCCGGCTTACCACGCAGGGGCCGGGCCGGTCCCCGGTCATGCCACCCGCGCCGTCGGGCGGGTCAGGTGGTGTTGGTCACGCCGGCCCGTGCCGGTCGGGCGCGGGCGCGGCGGTCAGGCCGGGGCGCTGCCGGCGGTGGGCGTGCCGCCCGAGGTGGGCTCGGCGCGGCGGGGGGCGTACCGGGGGACGTACTCCTGGCCGGTGAGCTTCTGGATCTCGGCCATCAGCTCGTCGGTCATCTCCCGCAGCGAGGTGCGGTCGTCGGAGCGGCCGGTGAAGTCCAGCGGCTTGCCGAACCGGATGATGATCTTCGCCTTGCCGGGGCGGGGGATGCGGGTGCCGATCGGCTGGACCTTGTCGGTGCCGGTCACCCCGACCGGGATCACCGGCACCCCGGCCGCCACCGCGAGCCGGGCGGTGCCGGTCCGTCCCCGGTAGAGCCGCCCGTCGGGCGACCGGGTCCCCTCGGGATAGACGGCGACCAGGTCACCGCCGCGCAGCGCGGGGATGGCCGCGTCGAACGCGGACAGTGCGGCCCGGCCGCCGGCCCGCTCGACCGGGATGGCCCCCAGGCCGGTGAGCACGAACTTGGACAGCGCGCCCCGCGCGCCGGTGCCGGTGAAGTACTCCGACTTGGCCCAGAAGGCGAGGTGCCGGGGGACGACGGTGCCGAGCAGCAACTCGTCGGCGACGGAGAGGTGGTTGCCCGCGAAGATCGCGCCGCCGCTCGCCGGAACGTGCTCCAACCCCTCCACGACCGGGCGGAACGCCAGCCGCATCGCGGGTCCCACGGTGAGCTTGCCGATGGTGTAGAGCAGCGGCACGGGTCCTCCGGCGGTCGTACGGTGAAACAGGCGGTGTCACGGTAGCGGACGGACGCCCGTGAAACCCAACGGGTGCACGCGCGTCCGCCTGCTGGATGGCGCGGCTGGCCGTGGGACCCCGGCCCGGTGGGTCGGGGTCCCACGGGCGACCTCACACCGGGCGGACGGTCACCGTCACCCGCTCGCCGTCGCCGACCTCACCGGTGAAGCCGTCGACGCCGTCGGCGAAGTCCACCGTGTCGGCGAGCACCTCCCGGGCCACGAACCCGGTGTACGCCGACACCGCCGCCCGGACCTGCTCGGAGGCCGCCACCGACACCACGATCCGGTCGGAGATGTCCAGGTCGGCGTCCCGGCGGGCCTGCTGCACGACCCGGACCACGTCCCGGGCCAGCCCCTCGGCGGCCAGTTCCGGGGTGACCTCGGTGTCGAGCACCACCACGCCCTCGCCACCGGGCAGCGGCGCGGAGTGCTCGGCGTCGGCGGCGACCAGGCGCAGCTCGTACTCGCCCTCGGCGAGGGTGACCCCGGCGGCGACCGGGGCGCCGTCGACCAGCTCCCACTCCCCTGCCTTGACCGCCCTGATCACCTGCTGCACCTGCTTGCCGACCCGTGGGCCGAGCGTCCGGGGCACCACCGTCAGCACCTGCTGGCAGTAGCTGGCGACCTCCGCCGAGAACGCCACCTCCTTGACGTTGACCTCGTCGGCGACCAGGTCGGCGAACGGCCGGAGCTGGTCGGCGACCGGCGAGGCCACGGTCAGCTTCGGCAGCGGCAGCCGGACCCGCAGCCCCTTGGCCTTGCGCAGCGACAGCGCCGCCGAGCAGACGTCCCGGGTGGCGTCCATCGCCGCGACCAGGTCGTGGTCGGCGGGCAGATCCTGCGCCGACGGCCAGTCGGTCAGGTGCACCGACCGCTCACCGGTCAGCCCGCGCCAGATCTCCTCGGCGGTCAGCGGGGCCAGCGGCGCCACCACCCGGCAGAGCGTCTCCAGCACCGTCCACAGGGTGTCGAACGCGTCGGCGTCACCCGACCAGAACCGGTCCCGGGAGCGCCGCACGTACCAGTTGGTCAGCGCGTCCAGGTAGGACCGGACGGTGCCGCACGCCCCGGAGATGTCGTACGCGTCCATCTGCGCGCCGACGGTCTCCACCAGTTCCCGGGTCTTGGCCAGCACGTACCGGTCGAGCAGGTGCGTGCTGTCCACCCGCCGCCGGGCGGTGTGCCCGTCGGCGTTGGCGTAGAGCGAGAAGAAGTACCAGACGTTCCACAGCGGCAGCAGCACCTGCCGGACGGCGTCGCGGATCGCCGGTTCGGTGACCGGCATGTCCCCGCCGCGCAGCACCGGCGAGGACATCAGCATCCAGCGCATCGCGTCCGAGCCGTACGCGTCGAAGACGTGGTAGACGTCCGGGTAGTTGCGCAGGCTCTTGGACATCTTGCGCCCGTCGGAGCCGAGCAGGATGCCGTGGCTGAGGCAGTTGCGGAACGCCGGCCTGTCGAACAGCGCGGTGGCCAGCACGTGCATGGTGTAGAACCAGCCCCGGGTCTGCCCGATGTACTCGACGATGAAGTCACCCGGGTAGTGGTGCTCGAACCAGTCCGCGTTCTCGAACGGGTAGTGCACCTGGGCGAACGGCATCGACCCGGACTCGAACCAGCAGTCCAGCACCTCCGGCACCCGACGCATCGTCGAGCGCCCGGTCGGGTCGTCCGGGTTGGGGCGGGTCAGGTCGTCCACCGCCGGCCGGTGCAGGTCGGTCAGGCGTACGCCGAAGTCCCGCTCGATGTCGGCCAGCGAACCGTAGACGTCGACCCGGGGGTAGGTCGGGTCGTCGGACTTCCACACCGGGATCGGCGAGCCCCAGAACCGGTTGCGGCTGATCGACCAGTCCCGGGCGTTGGCCAGCCACTTGCCGAACGAGCCGTCCTTGATGTGGCCGGGCGTCCAGTTGATCTGCTGGTTCAGCTCGACCATCCGGTCCTTGAACCGGGTCACCGCGACGAACCACGACGACACCGCCTTGTAGACCAGCGGGGTGTCGCAGCGCCAGCAGTGCGGGTACGAGTGGGTGTAGGTGTCCTGCCGCAGCACCACCCCCCGCTCCTTCAGCTCCCGGATCACCGGCTTGTTGACGTCGAAGACCTGCTCACCCTGGTACGGCGGGACCAGCGCGGTGAACCGGGTGTGGTCGTCGACGGTGACGATCGTGGGGATGCCGGCGGCGTTGCAGACGTTCTGGTCGTCCTCGCCGAACGCCGGGGCCAGGTGGACGATCCCGGTGCCGTCCTCGGTGGTGACGAAGTCCGCGCCGAGCACCTGGTAGGCGTTCTCCCCGGCCTGCTCGACGAGGAAGTCGAACAGCGGGGTGTAGCGGCGGCCGACCAGGTCCCGCCCGGACACGGTGCCGACCTGCTGGTAGCCCTCCAGCTCCTTGGCGTACGCGCCGAGCCGGGCCGCGCCGACGACGAACCGTTCGCCGTCGCGGTCGAGCACCGCATACTCGATGTCGGGGCCGACGGCGAGCGCCAGGTTCGACGGCAGGGTCCACGGGGTGGTGGTCCACACGCCCAGCTTCACCGGCCCACGCAGCAGCTCCGGGGCGGACTCGTCGCCGGTCAGCCCGAACCACACGGTCAGTGTCGGGTCGTGCCGGTCGCGGTAGACGTCGTCCATCCGGGTCTCGGTGTTCGACAGCGGCGTCTCGCACCGCCAGCAGTACGCCAGCACCCGGAAGCCCTCGTAGACCAGGCCCTTGTCGTGCAGGGTCCGGAAGGCCCACATGACGCTTTCCATGTAGTCCAGGTCGAGGGTCTTGTAGTCGTTGGCGAAGTCGACCCAGCGGGCCTGCCGGGTGACGTACCGCTCCCAGTCCTGGGTGAACTCCAGCACCGAGGACCGGCACGCCTCGTTGAACCGGGCCACCCCCAGGTCGAGGATCTCCGCCTTGCTGGTGATGCCGAGCTGCTTCTCGGCCACCACCTCGGCGGGCAGGCCGTGGCAGTCCCAGCCGAAGCGCCGCTCGACGTGCCGGCCGCGCATGGTCTGGTAGCGCGGCACCACGTCCTTGACGTACCCGGTGAACAGGTGGCCGTAGTGCGGCAGGCCGTTGGCGAACGGCGGGCCGTCGTAGAAGACGTACTCGTTCTTGCCGTCGTCGCCGGCCGGCCGGGCCGTCACCGACGCCTCGAAGGTCTGGTCGGTGCGCCAGTGCTCCAGGACGCGGCGCTCGACGTCGGGCAGGTCCGGGCTCGCCGGGACGCCGGCGGCGGTCGGGTCGTGCAGCGGATAGCCCATCGGGGGTCGGTCTCCTCTGGCAGCTCACTGGTCTCGTGGTCTGCGAGGACGAGCCTGCGCCGGCACGCCGTCGTCGACGCCCCGGGCCGGGCCCGCGGTACCACCCCGCTTGGCGGTCAGGATCGACCGCCCGCTCGTTGGCCGGCTGTGACGGGCCGCCCCGTCCGGTTCTAGTCGGGCCCGCCGGGCCCTTTCTTCCGGAGGCTCACCGGTGATGGCCGGGTCGTCGCCTGTACCGGCAAGGATACTCGACCGCCGCGGGTCGCCGCCGCCGAGTAATGGGTGTGCGGGCGGCCGGGCCGACCCATAGATTCGCCGCCATGGGTGAGCACGCGATCGAGGCGGTGGGGCTGCACCGCAGCTACCGCAGCCGGACCGGCTGGTTACGACCACAGCGTCGGGAGGTGCACGCCGTCGCCGGGGTCGACCTCGCGGTGGGCCACGGTGAGCTGTTCGGCCTGCTCGGCCCGAACGGCGCCGGCAAGACCACCACCATCAAGCTGCTCAACACCCTGCTCGTCCCGACCGGGGGCGCGGCGCGGATCTGCGGCTTCGACGTGGTCCGGCAGACCCGGGAGGTGCGCCGTCGCATCGGGTACGTCTTCGGCGGCGACCGGGGCCTCTACGACCGGCTCTCCGCCCGGGACAACCTGCGCTACTTCGCCGAGTTGTACGGCGTACCGGGCCGGGAGCAGAAGCGCCGGATCGCCGAGCTGTTCGAGCTGGTCCGGTTGACCGGCCGGGAGGACGACCGGGTCGAGGGCTACTCCCGGGGGATGCGCCAGCGGCTGCACATCGCCCGGGGGCTGCTGCACCGGCCCCGGGTGCTGTTCCTCGACGAGCCGTCGATCGGGGTCGACCCGGTGGCGGCCCGGGAGCTGCGGCAGACCGTCGCCGACCTGGCCGCCACCGGCACCACCGTGTTGCTGACCACGCACTACATGGCCGAGGCCGACGAGTTGTGCGGCCGGATCGCGGTGATCGCGGGCGGCCGGATCCGGGCCCTGGGCACCCCCGCCGAGTTGCGCCACCACGCCGACGGCCGGCGGGTGCTGGAGGTGGAGGCGTACGGGGTGACCGACGGGCAGGTGGCGGCCATCCGGGCCCGGCCGGGCGTCCGCGAGGTGAGCCTGGCGGTGCACGGGGCGGCGCAGGTGCTCGGGGTGCAGTCCGACGCGGGGGTGGACGTGCAGGCCGACGTGCTGCGGGAGCTGAGCGGGGTACGGCTGGGCCGGGTGACCGCCCGGCAGCCCACCCTGGAGGACGCGTACGTGGCGATCGTCAACCGGGCGGCGGAGCCGACGCCGCTGGTCGGGCGGGTGCCGGCGTGAGCACCCTGCGGATGATCGCGGTCGGCGCGCTGCTGCACGTCAAGCAGCTCAGCCGTTCCCCGTTCGAGATCGCGATCGCGTTGTTCGTGCCGGTGGTGCAGGCGACCCTGGCGGTCTACCTGTTCCGGGCCGGTGGTGAGCCGGACCGGCTGCTGGAGGCGGCGGTGGGCGCGGGCCTGATGGGGGTCTGGTCGACGGTGCTGTTCGGCTCCGGCGGGGCGATCCAGAACCAGCGCTGGCAGGGCACCCTGGAGATGATCATGCTGGCGCCCCGCCCACCCGCGCTGGTGCTGCTGCCGGTCACCCTGGCCACCGGCGTCACCGGCACGTACGCGATGCTCGCCACGCTGGCCTGGGGCCGCCTGCTGTACGGCATCCCGCTCGACTTCGCCCACCCGGTGGCCTTCCCGGTGGCCGTCGCCGGCTGCATCGCCGGGTTGGGCATGTTCGGCCTGCTGCTGGCGTCCAGCTTCGTGCTGCTGCGGCACGCCAACGCGCTGGCGAACATGCTGGAGTACCCGATCTGGCTGGTCTCCGGGATGCTCGTGCCGGTCACCGCGCTGCCCGGCTGGACCGGGCCGGTCGCCGCCGTGCTGCCGACCACCTGGGGCGCCCGCGCGGTGCACGAGGCCGCGTCGGGCGGGCCGGTCTGGCCGGCGCTGGGTGTCTGCCTGGCGATCAGCCTGGCCTGCCTGGCCGCCGGCTGGGCCCTGATGACGTACGTCGAGCGCCGGGCCCGGGTCACCGCGACCCTGGCCCTGGCCTGAGGGAGGCACCGGTGGGCGCGCTGCTGCGGCTGGTCGGGGTGGGCGGGGTCATCGCCTACCGGGCCCTGTTCAACTGGACCACCCCGTCGATCTTCGTGGGCACCCTGCTGGTGGGGCCGCTGTTCCAGCTCTTCTTCTTCGCCTACCTGGGGCGGGAGTTCGGGGTCGCCGACGACCGGTTCTACGTCGTCGGCAACGCGGTGCTCACCGCCTCGCTGGCCTGCGTCTACGGCGGCACCATGGCGGTGGCCAACGAGCGGCGTTTCGGCACCCTCGGGCACGTGCTGCTCTCCCCGCGCAGCCGCACCGCCATCTTCCTCGGCCGGGTGCTGCCGTACGCCGGCAACGGCATGCTGATCGCGGCGAGCACGCTCACCGTGGCCGCGCTCCTGCTCGGCCTGCGGGTCCCGGCCACCGCCCTGCCCGGCCTGCTGCTGGCCCTGGCCACGGCCTCGCTGGCCTGCGGTTTCTTCGGGCTGACCCTGGGGGCACTGGGGTTGCGCTTCCGGGACGTCTTCCTGATCTCGAACGTGGCGGTGGCGCTGCTGCTGTTGTTCACCGGGGTGAACGTGCCGGCCGACAGCCTGCCGGCGGGCATCCGCGCGGTCGGCGCGGTGCTGCCGATCACCCACGCCGCCGACGCGGCCCGGCGGCTGGCCGGCGGCAGCCCGCTGGGCGACGTCCTGCCGGCGATCGGCCTCGAACTGGCCGTCGGGGTCGGCTACGCCGCGCTGGCCGCCGGACTGTTGACGGTCTTCGAGGCGGAGTCCCGTCGCCGCGCCTCGCTGGACACCTTGTGAGGCGGTGCGGCCGCTCTAGTCGGTGACCTCCAGGTAGCGGTCGAGCATCGCGTCGACCTGCGCCGGCACCTGGAGCTGCACGAAGTGCCCGGAACCCACGGTCTGCCCGATGAACGCCTGCGGGGCGAGTTCGGCCAGCCGGGCGTAGTCGGCGAACGGGGCGTTGCTGCCCACGAAGAGCAGCGGACGGTCCCAGCGGCCCAGTGCGGCCACGTCCCCCTCGGCGGCGATCCAGTCGGCCAGCCCGGCGATCGGCGCGTACGCCACCTCGGTCGACGGCCGGGCGGTGGCCGCCACCACCCGCTCCACCAGGCGCGGGGCGGAGTACGGCGGGAAGTACGACCGGACGATGGACTCCCGGACCGCGCCCGAGGTGTCGTCCCGCAGCGACGCCGCCACCTGGGCGATCGCGGCGGCGGAACCGGGTGGCCCGGCCACCGCCGAGTCGAGCAGCCCCAGCCCGGTGAACCGGTCCCGGTCCCCGGCGGCGGCCTCAAGCGACCAGACCCCGCCCAGGCTGTGTCCGAGCACGAAGACCCGGCGCAGGTCGAGCGCGCCGGCGAAGGCCCGCAGGTGGCCGGCCATCGCGGTGACCCCGTAGCCGTCGGCCGGGGGTGGGCTGGCCCCGTGCCCCGGCATGTCGACGGCGATCACCCGGGCCTGGCGGGTGGCCAGGTGCCGGGCCAGGGGTGCCATGAAGTCGTGGTCGCAGCACCAGCCGTGCACCAGCAGGAAGGTGCCCCGCCGGCCGTGCCCGTACGTCCAGTACCGCATCCCGGCGGCCGTCTGCCCGTCCATCGTCGAACCCTCCCCGGCGTTTTCGCAGGTAGTGGCGTTCTTCCACTTAAGCGCGCCCCGTCGGTTCCGGCACGGCGTATTGTTCCTTTTGGCACGCCTGAACCTTTTTGGGGTGGGCGCAGCGGTGGGACGGGAGCGGACCGTGGACGAGCGGATCGACGAGTTCTTCGCCGCCCTGGTCGCCGACTGCCGGGGCCGGTTGCCCGTCGCCCCCACCGGACTGCTCCGCTTCGACGTCGTCGCCGAGGACGGCGAGGCCGCCACCTGGTACGTCCGGCTCGCCGGCGCGCAGACCCGGGTCACCCGCACCGGCGAACACCCCGACTGCACGGTGGAGGTCCGGCCGGAGGCGTTCGTCCGGCTGCTGGCCGGCCGGGACAACATGGTGTCGATGCTGCTGCGCGGCGACGTCTCGGTCGCCGGCGACCTGGCGCTGCTGTTCACCTTCCGACGGCTGCTGCCGGGCACCGCCGACAGCGTCGGCACCGAACCCGCCGCCGAACTGGTCCCCCACACCGCCCCCGGCGTCGTCGGGCTGCACGAGGTCACCAGCGTCTTCGCCGGCAACATGTTCATGATCAGCGAGAAGAACGGGGACGTGCTGGCCACGCCGACCTCCCCGCTCGGGCTCTTCTCCTTCGACACCCGGTTCCTGTCCACCTGGCGGCTGACCATCAACACCGAATCCCTCTCGGTGCTCTCCGTCGACGACGTCGCCACCTACGAGGCGAAGTTCGGGCTGGTCCCCGGGGAACCCACGCACTACGTCAACGCCACCACCTCCGTGCTGCGGCACCGTTGGGTCGGTCCGGAGTACGAGGAAGAGATCACCCTGTTCAACTTCGCGCCGGAACCGGTGCGCTACGTCGTCCGGCTCGACGCGGGCGCGGACTTCGCCGAGGTGCTGGAGGTCCGCGACGGCTTCAAGCGGGCCCGGCCGGTCACCGCCACCATCGCCGACGACGCGCTACGGCTGCACTACAAGCGGGCCGGCCTGCACCGGGAGACGGTGATCACCGCCAGCACACCGGCCACGCTCGACGAGCACGGCCTGACCTGGACGTTCACCGTCGAACCCCACGGCACCTGGTCCACCCGGCTGCGGGTGCTGGCCCTCCTGCGCGACCTGCACCGCCGTGACCTGCGGGAACGACTGACCAGCTCGGTGGGCCGCAGCCAGCACCAGCGGGGCCGGGACATCACCGCCCGCACCGCCGGGGTGCCCCGGCTGCGCGCCGACCACAAACCCCTCCAGCAGGCGTACGAGTACGGCGTCCGGGACCTGGCCGCGCTGCACTACCCCGGGCTGAACTTCGAGACCGCGCTGCCCGCCACCGGGCTGCCCTGGTCGATGGCGCTGCTCGGCCGGGAAAGCCTGATCAGCAGCTTCCAGGCGCTGCCCTTCATGCCCGAACGGGCGGTCAACACGCTGCGCATCCTGGCGCTGAGCCAGGGCGTCCGGCACGACCCGTTCCGCGGCGAACAACCCGGCAAGATCGTCCAGGAGAGCCGGTACGGCGACTCCGGCGCGTTCAACGACACCCCGGAGTCGGCCAGCTTCAGCGCGGCCGACACCACCGCCGCCTTCGTCATCCTGCTCGACGAGTACGAACGCTGGACCGGCGACGCGGAACTGGTACGCCGGTTCGAGTTCGAGATCCGGGCCGCCATCGGCTGGCTCGACCACGACGCGGACCGGGCCGGCAGCGGCTACGTCTGGTCCACCCAGCGCCCGACCCGCACCGGGCCGCAGAACGAGAGCTGGCGCAACTCCGCCGACGCGATCTGCTTCGACGACGGCCGCCCACCCACCTATCCCCTGGCGATCTGCGAGATCCAGGGGTACGCCTTCGAGGCCCGCCGCCGGGCCGCCCGGATGGCCCGCCGGTTCTGGGACGATCCCGCCTGGGCCGACCGGCTCGAACGCGACGCCGCCCGGCTGCGGGAGCGGTTCGACCGGGACTTCTGGCTGCCCGACCGGGGCCACTACGCGGTGGCGGTGCAGTTCGACGGCGTCCCGCTGGACTCCCTCACGTCCAACATGGGGCAGTTGCTGTGCACCGGCATCGTCGCCCCGCACCGCGCCGAGCAGATGGTGGCGCACCTGATGTCCCCGGCGCTGTACTCCGGCTGGGGCATCCGCACCCTGGCCAGCACGGCGGCCGACTACAACCCGCTGGGCCACCACACCGGCGCGGTCTGGCCCTGGGAGAACTCGCTGATCGCCTGGGGGCTGCGCCGGGCCGGGTTCCGGGCGCAGGCCGCCCGGGTCGCCACCGGGCTGCTCGACGCCGCCCGGCACTTCCAGGGCCGGCTGCCGGCGTACATCACCGGCTACGACCGGGCCACCACCCACGTCCCCGTCCCGCACGGGTTCACCGACAGCCCGTACGCGCCGTCGGCCGGAGCGCCCCTGATGCTGCTGCGCGCGCTGCTCGGGCTCGAACCGTACGAGGACCATCTCGCCGTCGACGCCGCGGTCCCCGAGGACCTGGGCCAGATCGAACTGCTCGACATCAAGGGCCGCTGGGGGTACGCCGACGCGCTCGGCCGGGGCCGCCCGTTCCGCGACCGCCCCGTCCCCTAGCGTCCCCCGCGTCCCACGGCCCGGGTGGGCCCGCCGGCGCCCGCCCGGGTCAGCGCGGGCTCAGCCCAGGGTGGGGAACCACAGGGTGATCTCGCGCTTGGCGCTGTCGGTGGAGTCCGAGGCGTGCACCAGGTTCTCCCGGTTCGACAGCGACAGGTCGCCCCGGATCGTGCCGGCGGCGGCCTTCCGCCCGTCGGTGCTGCCGATCATCGCCCGGACCACCTCGATCACCTGGTCGCCGGAGAGCACCAGCGACACCAGCGGCCCACTGGTCATGAACTTCTTCAGCGGCGGGTAGAACGGCTTGTCCACGTGCTCGGCGTAGTGCTGGTCGGCGAACCCGCCGTCCAGCGTCCGGATCTCCAGCGCGTCGATCCGCAGGCCCTTGCGCTCGAAGCGGGAGATGATCTCGCCGACCAGGCCACGGCGCACCGCGTCGGGCTTGATCAGTACGAGGGTGCGCTCATCCGGGCTGCTGCTGGACACGCTGGGTTCCTCCTGTGCGCACAAGGCGGTTCGGCTGGGTACGGTCAGCCTAGCGACCCGGTCCCGGCACCGGCGCGGCGGCTGCTCTTTCCCTCGGTCGCCGCGCGGCCTAGCCTGGCTCTGACCCCTGGGAGGTCCACTGTGGCGAATGGCGGGAACCGCACCATCGCGCCGGTACGCAAGCTGATCGCCGCGGTGCTCGGCACCGTGGCGGCCTTCGTCGTCCTGTTCGGGCTGGGCATGACCAGCTGGGCCATCGTCGCGCTGGGCGTGGCGCTGGTCGTGCTCGCCGTCGCCCTGGGCACCGTGCGCGGCGGCGGACGCACCTGGGTGGTCGGCGTCGGTCACGTGCACAGCGCCTCCGAGCCCCCCACCCAGTACGCCTTCGGCCGGTGCGAACTCCAGTTGGTGATCGACGCGCCGGGCCTGCCGCCCCGGTCCAAGAAGATCATCGAGCCCCGGGTGCCGGTGGCGAAGTGGCCGTCGCTCGGGCAGACCCTGCCGATCCGGGTGGCCCTGGACGACCAGCGGCACGTCCGCGTCCTCTGGGACGAGGTGCCGACCCACACCGAGGCCGCCGCGGGCGTGACCGACCTGCCCCCGGAGTACGCCGACGCCGAGCCGCTCGACGACCTGCTGATCCAGCAGGAGGCCCCGCCGTGGGCGGGCCGGACGGCCGACGACGACTTCCACGACGAGTTCCGGGACGACCTGCGTGACCCGCCGCCCGCCGACCCGGTCCGGTCCGACCCGCTGCGCCCGGAGCCGCCGCACCCGGACCCGGTCCGGGCCGAGCCGCTGCGCGACGACGTGGAGGTGCTGACCGACGAGCGGGAGCCGGTGGTGGTGCACCAGCGGCCGGGCGGCCCGGTGGTGCTGGAGGGCACCCTGGTCGAGCAGCCGACGACCGGCCAACTCCCCCGCCGGGCCACCGCCCCCACGGCCACCACCCCCACGGCCGCCGCCGGCACCGCCTCGACGGCCGCCGCCGCTGCGCCCACGGCCGCGCCCGCCCCCCGGCCGCCCGCCGAGGAACGGTTCGACGCGCCGATCCTCGACCCGGTCGACGTCCCGCTGGACGCGCCCACCACCGGCGACGGCCGGCTCGACCCCGACCTGGACGAGGCGATCTTCGGGTACGACCCGGCCGCCGCGACCGCCGGGGGCGACGATGCGGCCGGCCCGATCAGCGGCGTCGGGCTGACCCTGCTGGTCACCGACCTGTCCCGCTCCCTGGACTTCTACCGGGACCTCGGCTTCGAGGAGTTCGACCGGGGCTCCGGCAACGCGGTGCTCGCCTCCGGGCAGACCCGGCTGGTGCTGCGCGAGGTGACCGGGGCCGCCCCGATCAGCCGCCGGCTGGTCCACGTCAACCTGGAGGTCGACGACATCGAGGCGGCGTACCGGCGGCTCAAGGACACCGGTGTCCGGTTCACCTACGCGCCCCGGGTGGTCAACCGGGGCACCAAGCTGGAGGTGTGGGCCGCCGCATTCCGGGACCCGGACGGGCACGGCATCGCGCTGACCCAGTGGCGGGAACGCGCCGAGGCGTGACCCGGCTCAGCCGAGGATGACCCGCCGCACGTGCAACGCGTACGCCCAGACCAGGGCGAAGATGACCCCGAGCCCGAACAGCGACCAGTGCAGCAGGCCGGCGAGCAGCAGCAGCCCCTGGAGCACGGTGCCCGCCGACCAGGCCCACGGGCGGCGCATCAGGCCGGCCAGCAGCACCGCCGCCACGGCCAGCGCCACGGTGGCCGCGATCGCCGCCCCACCGAAGTGCCCCCCGACCAGCCGGATCGGCTGGATCGCCAGCAGCAGCACCAACGCCTCCAGGCCGAGCGTCCCGGCCCCGAGGCCCCGGACGGCCGCCTCGGGGTTGCGCAGTCCGGAACGCCGCCCGGCCGAGCCGCCGCCCTCGACCGGGCCGGCGTCCTGCGCCGGTCCCGTGTCCTGCGCCGGGGCGGTGCGGTCGGGCACTCCGGTGCTCCCGGCCAGTTCCGGGTGGTCGGCAGGGCGGCGGTCTGCGTCCGGCCGGTCCGGGGTCGGGCCGGTCATCGCTTCAGCAGCCGTCGGGCGTCGGCCACCGTCACCACCGAGCCGGTGACCAGCACCCCCACCCCGGCCAGCTCCCCCGGGACGTCGTACTCGGCCTCGGCGACGGCCGCCTCGATGGCGTCCGGCATCGCGGCGGCCACCTGCACCCGGTCCGGGCCGAAGACCTCCCGGGCCAGCTCGGCCAACTCGTCGGCGGGCATCGCCCGGGGCGAGCTGTTGCGGGTGACGACGAGCGAGTCGAGCACCGGCTCCAGCAGCTCCAGCAGCCCGGCCGCGTCCTTGTCGCCGAGCACGGCGAGCACCCCGACCAGCTTGCTGAACGCGAACTCCTCCTGGAGCGCGGTGACCGTGGCGGCCATCCCGTGCGGGTTGTGCGCCCCGTCCAGCAGCACCGTCGGGGCGTTGCGCACCTTCTCCAGCCGGCCCGGGGAGCTGGTCGCGGCGAACCCCTCCCGGACGGCCTCGACGTCGAGCTGCCGCTTGGCCCCGGCCCCGAGGAACGCCTCGACGGCGGCCAGCGCCACCGCCGCGTTCTGTGCCTGGTGTGCACCGTGCAGCGGGAGGAACACCTCGTCGTACACCCCGCCGAGGCCCTGGAGGGTCAACACCTGGCCGCCGACGGCGACCGCCCGGCGCAGCACCCCGAATTCCGCGCCCTCACGGGCGACCGTGGCGCCGACCTCGGCGCACCGTTCCAGGATCGGCCGGGCCGCCTCCTCCTCCTGGGCGGCGGCGATCACCGTCGCGCCGGAGTGGATGATGCCGGCCTTGTGCAGGGCGATGTCCTCCAGGGTGTCGCCGAGCCACTCGGTGTGGTCCAGCCCGATCGGGGTGAGCACCGCCACCCCGGCCTGGAGCACGTTGGTGGAGTCCTCGGCCCCGCCCAGCCCCACCTCCACCACGGCCACGTCGACCGGCGCGTCGGCGAACGTGGCGAACGCCAACGCGGTGGTCAGGTCGAAGTAGGTCAGCGGCTCGGCCGACCGCTGGTCGACCAGGTCGGCCAGCGGCTTCACCTCGCGGTAGGTGGCGACGAAACGTTGCTCGTCGACCGGTTCCCCGTCCAGGCTGATCCGCTCCCGGACGGTCTCCAGGTGCGGGCTGGTGTAGCGGCCGGTGTGCAGGCCGAAGGCCCGCAGCAGCGAGTCGATCATCCGGGCCGTGGACGTCTTGCCGTTCGTCCCGGTCAGGTGGATCGACGGGTACGCCCGCTGCGGGCTGCCGAGCAGGTCGAGCAGCGACTCGATGCGGTCCAGCGCGAAGTGCATCCGGGTGAACCCGCGCGCCGCCAACTCCGCGTCGACGGCGGCGAACTCACCGCGACCCACGCCGGACCGGCTGGGCTGATCGGTACGGTCGGTCACGACGGAAGCGCCTCCAGAGCGGCGTCGATGCGGACCAGGTCGGCCTCGGCCACCGCCAACCGGTCGCGGATCTTGGCGACCACCGGCTCGGGCGCCTTCCCGACGAACGCCGGGTTGTCGAGCTTCGCGCGGGCCTGCGCGACCTCCTTCTCGGCACTCGCCCGGTCCTTGGTGAGCCGGGCCCGCTCGGCGGCCACATCGATCGACCCCCGGGTGTCCAGCGCCACGCTGACCTCGCCGGGCATGGCGAGGGTGGCGCTGGCCTGGAAGTCGTCGGCCGGGGCGTCCAGCCGGGCCAGCGAACGGATCAGCGGCTCGTGCGCCGCGATGTCCGCGCCGGCCAGCCCGTTCAGCCGGGCGGCCACCCGCTGGGTGGGTCGCAGCCCCTGGTCGGAGCGGAACCGCCGGATCTCGGTCACCACCCGCTGGACGGTGCCGACCTCGCGCTCCGCGGCGTCGTCCACCAGCGTACGGTCGGCGACCGGCCAGGCCGCCGTCATCACCGTCTCGCCCCCGGTCAGCGCCGTCCACAGCTCCTCGGTGACGAACGGGACCACCGGGTGCAGCAGCCGCAGCAGCTGGTCCAGCACGTGCCCGAGCACCCGGCGGGTGGCGTCGGCGGCCGGCCCGCCGGCGGCGAGCACCGGCTTGCCCAGCTCCACGTACCAGTCGCAGACGTCGTCCCAGGCGAAGTGGTAGAGCAGGTCGCACACCTTCGCGAACTCGTACGCCTCGAACTGCTCGTCCACCTCGGCGGTGACGTGCGCCAGCCGGGACAGGATCCACCTGTCGACGGTCGAGAGCCGGTCGGCCGCCGGCAGCGGACCCTCGGTGTGCGCGCCGTTGAGCAGCGCGAACCGGGTGGCGTTCCACAGCTTGTTGCAGAAGTTGCGGGAGCCCTGGCACCACTCCTCGCTGACCGGCACGTCCCCGCCCGGGTTCGCGCCCCGGGCCAGGGTGAACCGGGTCGCGTCGGCACCGTAACGCTCGACCCAGTCCAGCGGGTCGACCACGTTGCCGAACGACTTCGACATCTTCTTGCCGTACTGGTCGCGGACCATGCCGTGCAGGGCGACCGTGTCGAACGGCTGCCGGCCGTCCATCGCGTACAGGCCGAACATCATCATCCGGGCGACCCAGAAGAAGAGGATGTCGTAGCCGGTGACCAGCACGCTCGTCGGGTAGAACTTGGCCAGGTCCGGGGTCTGTTCCGGCCAGCCGAGGGTGGAGAACGGCCACAGGCCGCTGGAGAACCAGGTGTCCAGGACGTCCTCGTCCTGGACCCAGCCGTCGCCGGTGGGGGGCGTCTCGTCCGGGCCGACGCAGACGATCTCGCCCGCCGGGCCGTACCAGACCGGGATGCGGTGCCCCCACCACAGCTGCCGGGAGATGCACCAGTCGTGCATGTTGTCGACCCAGGCGAAGTAGCGCTTTGCCAACTCGGCCGGCTCGATCTTCACCCGGCCGTCGCGCACCGCGTCGCCGGCCGCCTTCGCCAGCGGGGCGGTGTTGACGAACCACTGCAACGACAGCCGCGGCTCGACCGTGGTACGGCACCGCGAGCAGTGCCCCACCGCGTGCACGTACGGCCGCTTCTCGGCCACGACCCGGCCCTGCTCGCGCAGCGCCGCCACGATCGCCGGGCGGGCCTCGTACCGGTCCAGGCCCTGGAACGGGCCGGGCGCGGTGATGACGCCCCGCTCGTCCATGATCGTCAGGGCGGGCAGGTCGTGCCGCTGGCCGATCTCGAAGTCGTTGGGGTCGTGCGCCGGAGTGACCTTGACCATGCCGGTGCCGAACGCCGGGTCGACGTGCTCGTCGGCGACGATCGGGATACGCCGGCCGGTCAACGGCACCTCGACCTCGGTGCCGATCAGGTGCCGGTAGCGCTCGTCGTCGGGGTGCACGGCCACGGCGGTGTCCCCGAGCATGGTCTCGGCCCGGGTGGTGGCGACGACCACGTCGTCGCTGTACCGGATCGAGACCAGCTCACCCTCGTCGTCGGTGTGCTCCACCTCGATGTCCGACAGGGCGGTCAGGCAGCGCGGACACCAGTTGATGATCCGGTTGGCCCGGTAGATCAGGCCGTCGTCGTAGAGCTTCTTGAACATGGTCTGCACGGCCCGGGACAGGCCCTCGTCCATGGTGAAGCGTTCCCGGTCCCAGTCGACCGAGTCGCCGAGCCGGCGCATCTGGCCGAGGATCGCGCCGCCGGACTCGGCCTTCCACTGCCAGACCCGCTCGACGAACGTCTCCCGACCGAGGTCGTGCCGGGACAGCCCCTCACCCGCGAGCTGCCGCTCCACCACGTTCTGGGTGGCGATGCCGGCGTGGTCCGTGCCGGGCAGCCAGAGCGCCTCGTACCCCTGCATCCGCTTGCGGCGCACCAGCGAGTCCTGGACGGTGTGGTCCAGGGCGTGGCCCATGTGCAGCACACCGGTGACGTTCGGTGGGGGGATCACGATGGTGAACGGGGGCTTGTCACTCTGCGCCGACGCCCGGAAGTGGCCGGCGGCTACCCACTGCTCGTACCGTCGCTGCTCTACCTCGCCGGGCTGGTACTGGCCGGCAAGGGTCGGGGCGTCGGGGCGTCGGGCATCCAGTCTCTCGGTCACCCGGAAAGTCTACGGAGCGCTTCGGCGGACCCGACGTGCGCCACCTGTCATTCGCGTACGGTGGCGAACATGTCCGACGCACATCTCACCGAGCGTCAGCTCATCGAGGGTCCCGAACCGGTCGAGCTGACCGACGAGCCGATCCGGTTGAGCACCCACGACCCGGAGCAGAACCCGCAGGGGCGGGGTCCGGTGTCCCGACGCCGGCGGATCGCGCTGACCGTCGCTCTCGTGGTCGGCCTCGTCGGCGCCGCCGCGCTCGGCACCGCGGGCTGGCGCATCGCACAGGAGAAGGACGTCCGGCTGGACGCGCCCGGCCACCTCGCCGGTCTCACCCGCGACGACTCCGACCGGGCCCGCAGCACCGCCGACTACCTGCGTAGCGGATTCGCCGCCGACATCGACCTGGACCGCAGCATCGGTACGGTCTACCGCGACCCGGCCGACGAGAAGCGGGTCGTGCTGTTCTTCGGTGGCACCACCCTGCTCTGGCAGCCGGAACGCGACCTGGACAGCCTGTTCCGGTTGATGGCCGACGAGACCGGCCGGGTGACCGACGTCCGTACGGTCCCCGCCGGCAAGTACGGCGGCGTGATGAAGTGCGGTCGGACCAGCGGCGACGGCGGCGACTTCGCGATCTGCGGCTGGGCCGACCACGGCAGCGTGGCGATGGGCATGTTCGCCAACCGTTCCGTCGACGAGTCGGCCGGCCTCTTCCGCCAGCTCCGCGAAGGCATCCAGACCCGGGACTGACCCCCGTCGGCCTCGCTGAGCGTGCCATATCGGCGATGTTGCGCTGTCCCCGCCGACGGATCACCGCCATATCACCACCCGAGCGGCTTCCTGCGGTGGCTATCCCGGGAACAGTTCCGGGATGTGTGGGTGGGTATAGCAGTTGAGGCCGACCCCCTTAGGGGGTCGGCCTCGACTGGAAAGGTTGTCCGGCGGTGTCCTACTCTCCCACACCCTCCCGAGTGCAGTACCATCGGCGCTGGAGGGCTTAGCTTCCGGGTTCGGAATGTGACCGGGCGTTTCCCCTCCGCCATGAC
>NZ_JACGMO010000142.1:0-18976 GCF_015354745.1 Micromonospora sp. S-DT3-3-22 | reverse complement strand
CGGGATGCCCGCCCGGCGGGACCTGGCCGGGGTGCCGCTGCTGCGCCCGTTGCTCGACGTCACCCGGGCGCAGACCCGCGACGCGTGCACGGCGCTCGACCTGACCCCCTGGCAGGACCCGCACAACACCGACCCGTCGTACGCGCGGGCCCGGGTCCGCGCCGACGCGCTGCCGGCGCTGGTCGCGGCGCTCGGCGACGGGGTGGTGGACAACCTGGCGCGTACCGCCCGACTGCTCGCCGCCGACACCGCCGCGCTGGACGACCTGGCCGCCGCCGCCCTCGGCACCCCGCAGCCCCGGCCCGACGGCACCCCGGGGGTACGCGACGGCGGCGGGCTGTCCGTGCCGGCGCTGGCCGGGCTTTCCGGGGCGGTACGTGGCCGGGTGCTGCACGCCTGGGCGCGGGAGCTGGGGGCACCACCCGGTGCGCTGTCCCACCGGCACGTCGACGCGCTGGACGCCCTGGTCACCGCCTGGCGTGGACAGGGCCCGACCGCCCTGCCGGGTGGCGTACGCGTCGGCCGTCGGGACGGCCGGCTGCTCCCCGTGGACCTGGGCGGGCCCGCGCCGGTGCGGTAGACAGGGCTGATGGCGTACCCCCGCAGTGCCCTGTTCGCCCCGCACGGTGCCGTCTCGACCAGCCATCCGCTCGCGGCGGCGGCGGGCCTGGCCGTGCTGCGACGCGGCGGCAACGCCGTCGACGCGGCGCTGGCCACCGCGATCACGTTGACCGTGGTGCAGCCGCCGTCCAACGACATCGGTGGTGACCTGTTCGCCATCGTCTGGGACGGCGACCGGCTGCACGGTCTCGCCGCCGCCGGGCGGTCACCGGCCGGGCTGACCCGGGAGGTGGTGCTGGCCGCCACCGGCGGGGTGGCGACGGAGCCGGTGGCGGCGCTCGGTGGCGCGCAGGCGTCCGGGCCGGCGATGCCCGCCCGGGGCTGGCTGCCGGTGACGGTGCCCGGTGCGCCGGCCGGCTGGCGGGACCTGCACGACCGGTTCGGCGTGCTGCCCTTCGCCGACCTCTTCACCGACGCCGTCGGGTACGCCGAGCACGGTCACCCTGTCTCCACCGGCACCGCCGCCACCTGGGCGCGGGCGCTGGCGCAGCCGGTGCCGACGGGCGCCGAGTACACCGAGTTCGACCGGGTCTTCACGGTGGCGGGTCGCGCGCCCCGGGCCGGCGAACGCTGGCGCAACCCGGCGGCGGCCCGGACGCTACGGCTGATCGCCGACACCGGCGCGGAGGACTTCTACCGGGGCGCGATCGCGGCGGCGCTGGACCGGCACGCCGCCCGTACCGGCGGCTTCCTCACCGCCGCCGACCTGGCCGCCCACACCTCGACCTGGGTCGACCCGGTCTGCGTCCGCTACCGGGGGCACGAGGTGTGGGAGCTGCCGCCGCCGGGGCAGGGGCTGGCCGCGCTCCAGGCGCTGGGCGTCCTCGACGGCCTCGACCCCGCCGCCGATCCGGTGGTCCGGGTGCACCGGCAGGTGGAGGCGGTCAAGCTCGGCTTCGCCGACGCGCACGCCCACGTGGCCGATCCGGAACGCGCCGACGTGCCGACCGCCGGCCTGCTCGACCCGGGCTACCTGGCGGCGCGGCGGGCGCTGCTCACCGACCGGGCCGGCGACCCGGTGTCCGGCGACCCGGAGCGGGGCGGCACCGTCTACCTCTGCACGGCCGACGCGGACGGCCTGATGGTCAGCCTGATCCAGTCCACCTACCTGGGGTTCGGCTCCCGGGTGGTGCTGCCCGGCCACGGCTTCGCCCTACAGAACCGGGGCACCGGTTTCCGCCTCGACCCGGGCCACCCCAACCTGGTGGGGCCCGCCAAGCGGCCCTTCCACACGATCATCCCGGGTTTCCTGACCCGCGACGGCGCACCGGTCGGGCCGTTCGGGGTGATGGGCGGGCACATGCAGCCGCAGGGACACGTCCAACTGGTCGCCGCGACCGTCGACGACGGCCGTGACCCGCAGGCCGCCCTCGACGCCCCCCGCTGGTACTGGCACGCCGGCCGGACCCTGCTGGTCGAGCCGGCCCTGGCGGCCGAGCCCGGCCTGGTCGCGGGGTTGCGCGCCCGGGGCCACGAGGTCACCGTCGCCGACGAGCCGTCCGTCTTCGGGTACGGCCAGGCGCTGTGGCGGGCCCCGGCCGGCGGCTGGGTGGTCGGCGCGGAGCCCCGGGTCGACGGCGCGGCGCTGGGCTACTGATCCCGGCGCGTCCGGCCGGCGACGTGCGGCCGTGGCCGGTCCGCCCCGGGCCGGTGGCGGGCTCAGGCGGTGGGGACGCGGTCGCGGAAGGTGGTGCGGTAGCCCTGCGGGGTGGTGCCGACCCGGCGGGCGAAGTGGTGACGCAGGGCGGCGGCGTCGGGGAAACCCGAGCGGCCGGCGACGCTCTCCACGCTCAGCCGGGTCTCCTCCAGCAGCCGGCGGGCCAGCAGCACCCGCTGGTTGGTCAGCCAGTCGTGCGGGGTGGTGCCGGTCTCGGCCCGGAACCGGCGGGCGAAGGTACGTGGTGACATGCCGGCGCGGGCGGCCAGCTCGTCCACCGTGGTCGGCCGGTCCAGGTGCCCCACCAGCCAGCTCAGCACCGGTTCGAGGGTGGGCGCGTCGGGGGTGGCCGGGATCGGCGCCTCGACGTACTGGGACTGGCCGCCGTCGCGGTGCGGGGGGACCACCATGCGCCGGGCCAGCCGGGTGGCGGTGACCGAGCCGTGTTCCTGGCGTACCAGGTGCAGGCAGGCGTCGATGCCGGCGGCGGTGCCGGCGCTGGTCAGCACCGGCCCGTCGGCCACGTAGAGGCTGTTGCACCGGACCCGGGCCGACGGGTGGCGGCGTTGCAGCTCGTCGGCGTACTTCCAGTGGGTGGTGCACTCCCGGCCGTCGAGCAGGCCGGCCGCGCCGAGCACGAACGCCGCCGAGCAGACGCTGAACACGTACGCCCCCCGGTCGGCGGCGCGGCGCAGCGCGGCCAGCACCGCCTCGGGCACCTCACCCCCCTGGGTGTACGCGGGCACGGCGACCAGGTCGGCGTCGTCGACCGGGGCGAGGTCGGCGTGCGGGGTGAGGCCGAACCCGGAGGCGGTACGGACCGGGTCGCCGTCGGCGGTGCAGACGGTGAACCGGTAGCCGGGGAAGTCGTCGTCGGTGCGGTCGGTGCCGAAGACCTCGGTGAGCACGCCCAGCTCGAAGACGGCCACCTCGTCCAAGGCGATGACCGCCACCGATCGAATCATGTGACGAGGGTAACCGGAAGCATGGCAGGAAATCGAGGGCACCTGGCATGACTGCCACTGTCCCGGCCCGGACCACTGGCGGAAACTGGAATGAGTCCGGTGCGCACCGGCGGCGAAAACCACTCAGATCGCGAGAAAGCGAGCGCCGCCATGCAGTTCGTGTTGTTCCTGCTCTTCCTCGCCGCGCTGACCGCCGCCTCGGCGTTCGGCCTGACCGCCGACACCCGCGACTCGGCCGACTGGAAGCCCACCGAGGAGGGCCGCCGCTGGCGATCCCGTACCTGCTGAGGTGGTTGATTCCGTTGTGCCGGAAAATTCGGGGCGGGACCGCGCCAAAAGGGGCGGCCCCGCCGACGCGGGTCCTCAGGCGTACGGCAGGCTAGGAGCATGGCTGACGGCTCCTGGTACGACGCCGACATCGATCACGTGATCATCTCCGAGGCGCAGATCCGCGAGAAGACGGCGGAGCTGGCCAAGCAGGTCTCGGCGGACTACGCCGGGGTCACCGACGGACTGCTGCTCGTCTGCGTCCTCAAGGGCGCGGTCATGTTCATGGCCGACTTCGCCCGCGCGCTGGGCCGGCAGGGTCCGCCCGTCGAGCTGGACTTCATGGCCATTTCCTCGTACGGCCAGGGCACCACCTCCTCCGGCGTGGTGCGCATCCTCAAGGACCTCGACCGGGACATCGCCGGCCGGCACGTGGTGGTGGTCGAGGACATCGTCGACTCCGGCCTGACCCTGTCCTGGCTGCTGCGGTACCTGGAGTCCCGGTCGGCCGCCAGCGTCGAGGTGGTGGCCCTGTTCCGCAAGCCCGACGCGGTGAAGGTCCCGGTCCCGGTGAAGTACGTCGGCTTCGACATCCCCACCGAGTTCGTGGTGGGCTACGGCCTCGACTTCGGCGAGCGCTACCGCGAGCTGCCGTACGTCGGGGTGCTCAAGCCCGAGGTCTACGCCCGGGCCTGACTTCCCGCTCGTATCGGTGTCCATCGAGCGGACGTTCAGCGGGCTCCCAGCAAATCCCACTACGGTGGGTGTCGGTGGCGCGGGGGCATCTCCGTGCCCGGCACCCCGACCCGCGTGACCGGGCGGTCGGTGGGGTCGGTGCGCAGTCTCCCGCCACGCCGGCTGAAACCCCGGTTCGCCGTCCGCGTAAGTGCCGGGCTCGCAAGCTCGCACCTGGCACTAACGGTGTACCGTCGAGAGACCGCGGTGCGGCAGTTCGCGCGCCTCGGGGTCGAGGCCGGCCCGCACGGCGGCTCGACGCCGCCCCCGGCGGCGACACCATTCAGACGGTCAGGACGTCGATCAGGAGGATGCGGGCGCCTCGGCGCTCGACAACAGCATGGAACGTACGCGTTTCTTCCGCCGACCGGTGGTCTGGATCATCCTGGTCATCCTCGGCGCCGTTGTGCTCAGTCAGCTGTTCACCGCTGGTCCCAGCTACCACCGCGTGGACACTTCCGTTGCGCTCGACCAACTGCACACCGCCAAGATCAACAAAGTCGTCTTCCAGGACAAGGAGCAGACGCTCCAGCTCAACCTGGCCGAGAAGACCAAGTTCGGCGACACCACGACCGACCGGATCGAGGCCCAGTTCCCCTACCAGGCCGGCGAGCAGGTCTGGAACGAGGTGCTGGAGGCCAAGGCGGCCAACCGGGTCACCGGCCCGGCCGACGCCAAGGTGTCGTCCGACAGCATCTGGGTGAGCCTGCTGGTCAACCTGCTGCCCATCGCGCTGCTCGTGCTCCTGCTGCTGTTCTTCATGTCGCAGATGCAGGGCGGCGGCTCCCGGGTGCTCAACTTCGGCAAGTCCAAGGCGAAGATGATCACCAAGGACACCCCGAAGACGACCTTCGCGGACGTCGCCGGGGCCGAGGAGGCGGTCGAGGAACTCCACGAGATCAAGGACTTCCTCCAGAACCCCGCGAAATACCAGGCCCTGGGTGCCAAGATCCCGAAGGGCGTGCTGCTCTTCGGTCCGCCCGGTACCGGTAAGACGCTGCTGGCCCGCGCCGTCGCCGGCGAGGCCGGGGTGCCGTTCTACTCGATCTCCGGTTCCGACTTCGTCGAGATGTTCGTCGGTGTCGGCGCGAGCCGGGTCCGGGACCTCTTCGAGCAGGCCAAGGCGAACGCCCCGGCGATCGTCTTCGTCGACGAGATCGACGCCGTCGGCCGGCACCGTGGCGCCGGCATGGGCGGCGGCCACGACGAGCGGGAGCAGACCCTCAACCAGCTGCTCGTCGAGATGGACGGCTTCGACACCAAGGGCGGGGTCATCCTGATCGCCGCCACCAACCGGCCGGACATCCTCGACCCGGCGCTGCTGCGTCCGGGCCGGTTCGACCGGCAGATCCCGGTCGACGCCCCCGACATGGAGGGCCGCAAGGCGATCCTGCGGGTGCACGCCAAGGGCAAGCCGTTCACGCCCGACGTCGACCTCGACGCGGTCGCCCGGCGTACCCCCGGCTTCTCCGGTGCCGACCTGGCCAACGTGATCAACGAGTCGGCGCTGCTCACCGCCCGTAAGGAACAGCGGGCGATCACCAACGACTCGCTTGAGGAGTCGATCGACCGGGTGATCGCCGGGCCGCAGCGCCGGACCCGGGTGATGAGCGACCAGGAGAAGAAGATCACCGCGTACCACGAGGGTGGGCACGCGCTGGTCGCCTGGGCGCTGCCGCACGCCGCGCCGGTGCACAAGGTGACGATCCTGTCCCGGGGTCGCTCGCTGGGGCACACCCTGGTCCTGCCGACCGAGGACAAGTACACCCAGACCCGGGCCGAGATGATCGACACCCTGGCGTACGCGCTGGGTGGCCGGGCCGCCGAGGAACTCGTCTTCCACGAGCCCACCACCGGGGCCGGCAACGACATCGAGAAGGCCACCCAGTTGGCCCGCGCGATGATCACGCAGTACGGCATGAGCTCGAAGCTCGGCGCGATCAAGTACGGCACCAGCGGGGACGAACCGTTCCTCGGCCGCAACATGGGCCACGAGCGGGACTACTCCGACTCGGTCGCCGCCGAGATCGACGGCGAGATGCGGGCCCTGATCGAACTGGCCCACGACGAGGCCTGGGAGATCCTGGTGGAGTACCGGGACGTCCTGGACAACATGGTCCTGGAGCTGATGGAGAAGGAGACCCTCTCCACCGCCGACATGGCCCGGATCTGCTCCCGGGTGGTCAAGCGCCCGCCGATGGCCCCGTACAACGGCTTCGGCAAGCGGCTGCCCTCCACCGAGCCGCCGGTGCTCACCCCGGCCGAGAAGGAGAAGCTCAAGGCGCAGGCCACGGCCGACGGCATCTCCGTCGGCGGGGCCACGAACAACTCGGACGGTCTGCACTGAACACCGACGCCGCGGCCAGCCCCGACAACCCGGGGCTGGCCGCCTCGTCCACCGAGCCCGGTGACGAGATGTTGGACTACGTCGCCGCCCGGCTGATCAGCGGCAAGCTCAACGGTCGCCCGATCGAGGACACCATGGACCTCGGCCGGATCGAGAAGGCGGTCCGCGAGATCCTCATCGCGGTCGGCGAGGACCCCGACCGGGACGGCCTCCAGCAGACCCCGGCCCGGGTCGCCCGCGCGTACGCCGAACTCTTCGCCGGCCTGCGGGTCGACCCGTCCCAGGTGCTCAGCACCACCTTCGAGGCCAACCACGAGGAGTTGGTGCTCGTCCGGGACATCGACGTGATGAGTCTCTGCGAACACCACCTGCTGCCGTTCCGGGGCAGCGCGCACATCGGCTACATCCCCGGCCCCGACGGCCGGATCACCGGCCTGTCGAAACTGGCCCGGCTGGTCGAGGTCTTCGCCCGCCGCCCGCAGGTGCAGGAGCGGCTCACCTCGCAGATCGCCGACCTGCTGATGAGCAAGCTGCAACCGCGCGGCGTCATCGTGATACTGGACTGCGAGCACATGTGCATGGCCATGCGCGGCATCCAGAAGAGCGGGGCCAAGACCATCACCTCGGCGGTGCGGGGCGTGCTCCAGCACGACGCGAAGTCCCGCGCCGAGGCGATGTCGCTGATCATTCCCCGCTGAGCTGCTGAGCCTCGGGGCGTGGGGCGGCGCGGGTCAGCCGGCCAGTAGCGCCAGCATGATCCCGGCGGCGGTCACCACCGCCGGGATCAGGCAGGTCAACAGCCCCAGCCGGGGCGTACGGTCCCACCGGCCGTCCGGCCCCGGCGGGAACAACCGGCCCACCCCCACCCAGCCGGCCGCGAACGCCGCCGCCGGCATCGGCAGACCCACCAGCAGCGCCGCCACGACCACCGGCCCGGTGCCGAGGGTCACCAGGAGCACCAGCTGCACCAGCGGCACGACCAGCGCCAGCGGGCCGTACACCAGCAGGTTGCGCAACCGGGGTGGCCAGGCCGCCGGCCGCAGCGAACCGCGCGCCGCCAGCGCCGCGTCGGCACCCTCCGCCCACCCCTGGGCCGTCCTCAGGCCGGCCAACACCGCCGCCGGACCACCCGCCATCGCCCGGGTCGCCTCGGCCAGCTCCGGTGGCGTCGGGGCCAGCGAGATCGCCGGCACGCCCAGCTCGCGCAGCCGGGCCTGCTGCGGCGTCAACCGGTCGCGCACCTCGGTCAGCTCGGCGCGGGCCGCCTCCACCGCACGGGCCTGGGCGGCAGCGGCCGTCGCCGCGCCCCGGCGTACCCCGTCGAGCTGACGGGCGGCGGCCAGGTAGTCGGTCCAGGCGGCGGCCACCGACGGGGCCGGCCCGCCGCCGGTCCGCTGTCGGACCGGAGCCACCGTCACGGCGTCGTCGATGCTCACGCCCGACGCTCCTCGCGGCCGGTCACGCCCGGTCCCCCTCGCGGTCGGTCACCTGCGGTCCTCCTGGCGGTCGGTCCCGTACGCCGCGCTCCGTGGCCGGCCACGCCCGGTCGCCACATGCCGGCCGCATCGTTGGTGGCCCCGGCGGGGGCCTCGTCGTGGCTGGTCACGTGGGGTCCGCCTCGTCGGCGAACGGCACCAGGACCGTGCCCCGGTCGTCGGTGGTGTCCCAGAGGACCACCCGGGCCGGCCGGGGACGCCACTGCACCGGGTGCCCGAAGAGCGGGGCGAGCTGCGCACCCGGCACGTCGACCGCCGCGACCGCGGCCAGCTTCCCGACCTCGCCGTCCGGCTCCACCAACCCGGCCAGCGGTGGCACCGTCCGCCACCAGCCCAGCAGGTGCCGACCCGCCGGCGGGCCCTCCCGCAGTAGCGCACGCAGCCGGTCCGGCGGCAGCTCCTCCGCCGAGGGCACGTCCACCCCGAACACCACCAGGTAGGTCGGGCCGGTGCCCGGGGGCACGGTCAGCAACCCCGGCCCGTCCACCGTCGACACCCGGTGACGCCCGCCCAGCTCGGCGGCGAGGGCGGCGGCCAGCGGCGCGGACCCCTCGGCCAGCGGCGCGAGCACGAACTCCGCGCTACCCGGCGGATGGTGCGCGGCGGTGCTGCGCGCGGCCGTCGCCAGCAGCGTCGCCGCCGCCGGACCCGGCCCGAGGACAGCCAGGTTACGGCCGGCCACCGGGCCCAGCGGCACCGCGACGGTCGTCCGGGCCACGTCGACCGCCCGGCCCAGCAGCGCCGCCGGCGCCCCGCACCGGCCGGCCACCGCCGCACGCATCCGGGGATCGTTGCCGAGCAACGGCCGGGCCCACCCCGCGAACACCACCGGTGGTACGGCACTCTCCGGCCGTGCGGCGAACAGCCGGTGCCGCAGCTCCTGCACCACCTCCGGCGCGTCGTGCGGGTCGGGGAACCGGACCAGCCGCTCGTGCCCGCGCGTCGCGCCCCGAGGGCCACCCAGGCCACCTGCGGTGTTGACCACGGCACTGCCCACCGCCAGACCTGCGGCGGCGTCGTTGGTCGGCATCAGCACCGCACTGCCACCGGCGAGCGCCACCCGCACCGGGAACTGCCCCAGCACCGAGTCCCGGGGGGCCGGTCCCGCGCCGACACCCAGGTCACCCGCGCCGGCCAGCACCAGGTGCACACCGTATGCGCGCCCCGACCGGGCCAGCCCGTCCAACCGGGCCAGCACCTCGGCGGCCACCGGATCCCGATCCGCCAGCAGCAGCGGAAAGTTGTCGATGACGCAGACGACGCGCGGCAGCGGCTGATGGTCACGCAGCTCGGCGAAACGCTGACCGCCGGCCCGCGCCGCCGCCTCCTCCCGGCGATGGATCTCCGCCGCCAACTGGTCGAAGAGGTCCCGCACGTACTCCGGGTCGGCGGCCATCCCCGCCGCGCGGACCTGCGGCACCCACGACCTGTCCCGCTGGGTCTGGAGGAACTCCACGAACGACTCCCCGGCACCCAGGTCCACCAGGTACAGGGCCAGCTCGTCCGGGCCGTACCGGGCGGCCAGGCCGAGCAGGGTGTTGGTCAGGAAGGCCGACCGGTCCGCATCCGACCGGCCGCTGACCAGCCAGTGCGGGGTCAACTCGGTGAAACCCACGGTGACCGGCCGGCCGCCGGCATCGCCCACCGTGGTGGACAGGCCGTCGACCGACGAGGACGCCCAGAGCGGCGCGTCCCCGGGCGGCAGCAGCTCGGCGAGACCCAGCCGGGAGCCCGCCTCCACCTGGTCGGCCAGCCGACGGCAGACCGCCCCGATCAGCTCCGCGCCCGGGTCCTCGTCGACGAGGACGGGACAGTTCAGGCCACCCGGCGCGTCGGTGCCCGGACCGCTGAACGGGCTGCCCGGCGGATCACCCAACAGCGCGTACGAGGTACGCAGCCGTACCGGGGTGGCCTGCGGCAACGGTGGCCGGGCCGTCGGCCAGCCGGCGACCACCAGGTACAGACCGGCACCCCGGCCCCGTTCGGCGAGCGCCACGATCCGGTCCAGGTCACTCGGCCCGGTCGACCCGGGCAGCCCGGCGATCACCAGCAGCAACGTCCGGTCGTGCCGGCGGGGCCGTCCGGCCCCCGGGGAGACCCACTGCTCGGCCTCGGCGAGCACCGCCCGCAGACCGACCACGTCCGTCGCCGGAGGCGGGAAGAGGCCGGCGTCGGCCAGCGCGGTGAACGGGGCGAAGACGGCGCCGTCCCGGGCCTCTCCGGTCTCGCTGTTACGCGGTGCATTCGCGGCGGTGGCGTTCCGGGGGGCGGCTCCTGTGGTGTCGGCGCTTCCGGTGCCGGCTTGTCCAGCGTCGGCTCTGCCGGTGCCGGTGCCGGTGCCGGTGCCGGTGCTCGGGCCGGGGCTGGCGGTGACCGGGCGGGTGATGGTGTCGGCGGTGCCGGTGTTCGGTCGGGTGCCGGTGCCTGCGGTGCCCGGTGGGACGGTGCCGTCGACCCCACGGACCAGCAGGCAACCCGCCGGAGTGGCCGCCAGCAGCCGCAGCAACACGGCCCGGACGAGGCCCACCACCCGATTGTCACGCACGTCCACGTCGAGAGTCAGATGCGCCGAGCCGAGCAGCGGCACCAGCGCCGGGAAGCGTGCATCCTCCAGCGGGGCCCCCGTACCGATCCGGACGAAGGGCGGATGCTCCTCACCGCACGGGGTGTCCGCGGACAGGTCCTCCAGGGCGTCCCCGGCCCAGCCCGGGGCGAGCAGTACGGCCGCGTGCCGCAGCCGGTCCGCCAGCTCGTACTGGCGGCGCTGGTCGGCGGGGGCCGGACGGATCTCGTCGAGGACCGTGGCGGCAGCGGCGACGGTCGCGGCGGCCCGGCGGTGCAGGGCTGCGGCGCGGTTCGTGCGAGCCTTCGGACCGGCCACCGCGTCCACCCCTCTTTCCGAGGTGCGTCCACCCCGCTGTTCGCGACGGGAAGCCTCCCCGACTGCAGACCGTATCCCAGCCCCGGCCGCTCCTCCGGGAAGCGCGGCGGCGGTGCGCCGGGCTTGTCGCAAATCGCGGCGAACTCTCACCTCCCGGGGTCGGCCTGTCACGATCCGCAGCTTCCGGGGCATTGGGTACGGAGCGTCCAGCCGATAGCCTCAGGGGGTGGAATCAGTGCAGCCCCCCGCCGGTTCCCAGGTGTCCCGAGTTCCGGCGCAGCGGACCCCGCCGGAGCACTCGGCACCCCCTGCGCCGCTGCCGGCACCACCGCAGCGTCCACCCCGCCGGCTCCGGACCGTCCTCACCGTCGTCGCCGGGGTGCTGGCGTTGCTATGCGTTGGCGGCGGGATCACCGGGTACGTGCTGTACGAGCGGGCCGCCACCCCGGACCGCAGCGCCCCGGACGTCGTCGTCGACAACTATCTGCGTGAGTTCCTGGTCAACGAGAACGACACCCGCGCCGGGCTTCTCGTTTGCAACGATAGTTCAGACGGGTTGGCGACGCTTCGAGCGCTTCGTGATGATCTACGTGACAGGGAGCGCCGCTTCTCAGCTACCCTAACCGTCAGTTGGGGTGCACTTTCCGTACAACGAGACGGCGAAACCGCTCAGGTGGAGACTGATCTGATTCTCTCAGCTGCGGTGGATGGCATCTCACAGAGTGATCGCCAGCGTTGGCAATTTCAGACTCGGCTTGACGAGCATTGGACAGTCTGCAGGGCCAACAAGGTTGGTTGAGGTCATTCGATCCACAGCAGGTGGACGGGGATTTCCATCGTGGTGGGCGGTTGTCCGCGCCAGGCCCAGCGATACCACTCCAGTTCCGGTGTGACCCGGACGCAGATGTCGCCGTCGGCACCGGAGTAGGATTCGGTCACCGCGCGTAGGTCGCGGTGTTCGACGCCGTCCTCGACGTGGACCACCCGTCGTCCGCTGACCGCGTCGGTCTCGAAGACCGGGGTGGGGGCCCGGTGCGTCGGCCCGTCCAGCGAGACGAGTTGGATCCCCTGCTCGCGGACCGGCCCGGTGGGGGCAGGCCGGTCGCCCAGGGTCTCCACCCAGACCCGCTCGACGGGGACGAGCGGGGCGAAGACCTCCACCTGGTCGGCTTCGGCCCGGTACCACTCGTGCTCGGGGATGACCGGCACGTAGGTGCGGCTGCCCTGCACCACCCGCTCGTCGGCGCGGAGGTCTCCCCGCCAACCGAGTCCGGGGAGCCCGACGAGGACCCGCCGGCCGCGCAGTTCGACCCGACCCGTGGCGGGAACGATCTCGACCGGCCGTGGTGGAAGTGGTGCCCAGTCGGGCTGACCGGCGAACGGGTCCGGCAGCGGTCCGCTCATCGGGGCGACGGCCTCATGCCGAACCGTTCAGCGGTGCACCGCGCTGCCGCATGAACGGCACCGGGTTGATCCCGCCGGAGAAGCTGCGGTTGCTGTCGATGTGCACCTCGAAGTGCAGGTGCGGGCCGGAGGAGTTGCCACTGCTTCCGACCAGCCCGATCACCTCGCCGGCCTTGACGAGTTGCCCGGGGACCACCCGGGGTTTTTCGATCATGTGGCAGTACCGGGTGATGAAGCCGCCGGCGTGCAGGATGTCCACGAACCACCCGCACCCTCCCTTGCCGGGGAAACCGTCGACGTCACAGTTGCGGTTGCCACGGTGGTCCGGATCGCAGCGGGCCACCAGTACCCGGCCGGTGGCAGCGGCGTGGATCTCGGTTCGCTTGCGGGCGCCGATGTCCACGCCGTTGTGTCGCGGTCGGCTCGCCGTACGGAAGCCGGAACCGACCCCGCCGTCGATCGGCGCGGTCCAGCCGGAAGCGGCGATGGTCCGGGCGGAGGCCCGGTCGCAGACCGCCCGCTCGGCGATCTGGACCGTGCGGGCAGCGCCACCGGCGAGCGCGTTTACGATCTGACTGGCGACGTCCTCGTGCTTCGCGTACGCATCGGGGTAGGCGCTGATCTGCACCTTCTGCGCGGCCCGGGTCAGGGGCATGTGCTCCCAACCGTCGATCTTCAGCAGCTTCTCGTAGAACTTGCGGGCCGCATAGTCGGGGCTCATCCGCTGGGTGACGCTGCCCCAGCCGGCCCGCTGCTGGAAGAGACCGAGGGAGTCGTGGTCAGAGCCGACACCCTCGTTCGGGATGCCGCGGGAACCGGCGACGGTGCTGTTGGACAGGTTGCGCAGCGCCGACTCCTGCATCGCCGTGGCCACCGCGATCACCCAGCCCCGGGGTGGCACCTTCATGTCCTGACCGACCTTGATGATGACCGCCGCATTACGCATCTGGCTGGCCCCGTACGCGGACATCCGGGGCATCTTGCCGGTGACGTTGACCCGATGCTCGTCATCGCACTGCTGCTCATTCGACACCAGGGTTTCCTGGTCGCCGCCGAGATTGGTCAAGAAGAACGCGGCACTGCCGCCACCGCAGCAGAGCAACGCGAGAGCGCCGGTCAGCGCGGCGGCGACGGCACCCACCCGGACCCGGCGGCGTGGGGCTCCGGTCGGTGACAGTTCGCTAGTCATTCCCGCTCCCAGTCCACGGCATCCACCAACCAGCGGCCGTCGGGGGCAACCAGTTCCAGCCGCAGCCGTCCGCCCTCCAACGGAACCAGAACCTCCGTGAAGACCGCCGTCCGAGGACGCAGCGTCGGGGCGCCGGCGATCTTGACGGCAGGCACTCCGGCCGGATCGGCACCGGTCAACTTCTCGGTGAGCTCCGGCGTCGACATCGGCCGCAGAGCCGCCTGCCACTGCTCCGCGGGGGTGGTGGATCCCCCCAGCCAGGCGGTGGTGAACCGGGTCGCCGTCTGTTCGGGGGTCAACTCCCCGGGCCGGGTACGGGGCGACTCCGGGAGCGGGGTGGCGATGACCCCGTCGTCACCCTCCTCCGGATCGACGGTGGTGATCGGTTCCCGAGGGCGGCTGCTGAGTCCCGCCGTGAGGTCGTCGGGACCGGACACCAGGCGGGCCGTGCTGATCACCCCGAGCACCAGCACGGCGATCACGAGCGCGATGCCGAGCCGCGACCGGATGAGCCGCGTGAAGAGAAGTTCGACCGCTCTCCGCATCGTGTCACCTGGCCTCGGAGCGGATACGGGGGCTGGGCTTCACGGGCGTCGGTGCCGGTGCGGAGTCGGGTCGGTAGACCACGAAGGACGGGGCCTCCTCCGGCACGTCCGGCTCGGTCCAACTCGCTGGACGACGCCGTGGGCGGGGTGCGGCCGTGGGCCGACTGCCCTCCCGCGCCGGTGGCTTCACCTCGGTCTCGTCGACGCGTTCTTGTCCATCCGGGCGCTCCCGCTGCGCCGGCGTGCTGACCGTCGAGTGGCTCGGGTCCTCCCGCCTGGCCTCAGGACGCAGGGTGGCCGGTTCCAGCGCGACCCCGCGCCCCCGGGTGAGCTTCGGCTCGGCCGTACCCCCGGGCTCGGCCACGTCGAGTCGGGCGGCGACGCGCATGTCCCGGAAGAACCGGCGGTGCCACGACCCGGCCGAGCCGACCGCCTCGCTGCTGTCCTTGCCGCCGAGCTGGGTGATCCTCCGGTAGGGCCGGAGCAGCAGCCAACCGACCACACCACAGAGCCAGACCAGCACCACCTGGAGCCAGCCCGGCAGGGTCGGAGTGCTCATGATCAGGTCGACGGCGAACAGGTAGATCGCCGCTCCGGTGCCGAAGATGGCGATGTTGAACACGGCAGCGACCACGGCGTTCGCCAGCCGTCGCAGCCCGGCGCTGGCCGGGCGGAGCAGGCCGATCGTGCCCAGGATCGGTGCGGCGATCACCGCCCACCGGAAGATCATGAATCCGAGCAGCACCAGCAACGAGGCGGTGAGGTCGAACATGGCGAAGAGCAACGAGGCCAGGACCGCGATGAACCCGGAACCGATCCGGTCCATGTCCCGGCTGCCCTGGAGATACTCGTACGCCTCAGGATCCTCGGTCTTGATCTGCTCGGCGACCGTCATCCACTGCTGCTGCTTGGCCTTGATGGTGGCGTCGCGGGTGGCCGGATTCTCCCGGAGCTTCTCGGCCTCTTCCCACGAGAGCGACTTGGCATCGTAGAGGGCCGACCCGTACTTCTTGGCCGTCTCGCTGTCCGCCGAGCCCAACACCCCGCGCAGCCAGTTGCGATACAACATCGATTCGGTGGCGGTGTCACTGGCGCGGACGGCCGGGGGGCGCTTGTCCACACAAGCATCGGGATTCGGCAGAACGCACTTGTCTGGTGGAATGTCCCGTGTCGCTGGTCCAACGGCGTCATGGACGACGCCCAGTGAGGTGATGAGGGTGCCGTCGGCAATGTTGGCGGACTTCACCGGCCAGGCGGCCAGGGCGGTCACCGCGACCATCACCAGCAGGGCCCAGCCCGCGGTGGTCATCGCGTTGCTCATGTCCGACTGGCGGGAACGCCAGAGCAGGTAGAGGCCCACCACACAGAGCGTCACGATGCCGAAGACGCTGAACACCTTCTGGTAGACGGCCTTGGTCGCCTTCTCCACCAGCGGGTCGGCCCAGTTCCACATCGACCGGGGGTCCCAGGCGCGTTCCCGGAGCGCGTTCGAGGCACCCACCACGGCGGTGGCCATCATCAGTTCCCCGTTGGCGACGGTGGTGGTGAACTTGTAGTCCGGATGGAGGACGGTGGAGGCGCATCCTCCTTCCACGTCGTACGTGTTGAAGCTGTAGCCGCCGTAGCCGTAGTCGCTGTAGAGGCCCTTCGGCCCGGGAAGCTTCGATGCGTCGGGGCGGGAGGCGAACCAACCGGCCAGGCCGGAGTCCGGGGCTGACGGCACCGGTGGCTTGCGGCAGTCCACCTCGGTCTCGCTGACCTGCTTGAGCTTGGCGACGCAGGCGCGGAAGTCGGCCTGCCACTCCTTGGTGGTGCAGAGATCGGCAGCCGCCTGTGCCGTGACCGGGGTACGGGCGTACGCCGGTGTGGCCCCGACCACCGGCCAGGCGATCGTGGCACCGGCGAGTACGCCGAGTGCGAGGAGGAGCGCCGTGATCCGTGCCCGGGCCCTCGCCATTGTCACGCCTCCAGATCAGCCAGGACGGTCGGCAGTATCCCGGCGGCCTGGGCGACCGCGGCGGGGGTGGTGTCGAGGTGGTCCAGCAGCCCCTCGACGTACGACACGTCGACCCGGACCTTCTGCACCCGGCCGTCCACGTCCCGCATGACGAACTCGCGGAAGCCGAGCCGGGTGGCGGAGGTGGTGTCGACGGCGGACAGGGAGGCCAGGGTGGCCTCGTAGCCGTCGTCGACCGGCACCCGGAGCAGCCGGAGCGCCTCGGAGGCGATCTCGGAGTCCTCGGCGATGCGGCCGACGAAGACGGTGGAGACGAGGTTCTGGACGTCGAGGCCGAGGATGTCCTTCGGGTTCTGCGAGGCGACCAGGGCTGCGAGGTTCCACTTGCGGGAGTCGCGGGCGAGGCGGACCAGGAAGGAGCGGCCGGAGCGCCAGCCCTCCATGAAGTGCGCCTCGTCCAGGCCGACGAGCTTGCGCGAGGACATCGACCCGCCGTAGCAGCGACGGACGGCGAGCCGGTGCGCGGTGTGCAGCATCGGCAGGGCCAGCGCCTCCTCGGCCGACCAGTACTCGCGTTCGATCTTGAGGTCGGGCAGCCGGAGGCCAGCCATGGTGATCACGGTGAGCGCCGCGCCCGCGCCGAGCAGCCCCTCCGGCGGACGGCCGAAGAAGAGCATGGCCAGGGGCATCTCGGCGGTGTCGAGCAGCAGGTGGGCCAGTTCCCGGCCGGCGTCGTCGTCGAGCCCCTGGAGGCAGGTGACCACGTCGTCCAGGGTGGACGTCTCCTCGGCCGGCACCTGGCGTACCGCGTGCCGGAACAGGGTGGCGGTGGACGCCTCCCGGGCCACCTGCGGCGGCACCAGCATCATGCAGATGTCCTGCACCAGCATGCGCCGCTCGGCCCGGGCGTTGGAGACGGCGATCTCGAACTCCCGGTCGCCCGCCGCGCCGGTGGTGAACTCGCTGCGCAGCGGGGTGGGGATGAGCGCGTACGGGGCCAGCGTCCCCGGCTCCGAGCCGGTCAGGTTGAGCACCCGGGCGTACGGCTTGAGTTCCGGCATGGCGCACAGCCGGGCCAGCGGACCGGACGGGTCGAGCAGGGTGACCTGCACGCCCCGCCGGGCGGCCAGGTAGCCGAGCGCGCCGAGCAGGGTCGACTTGCCGCCACCGGGTTCGGCGACGAAGACGGCGAGCCCGGAACGCTCGCGTACCTCCATCGGGAAGTGCAGGTCGAGGAAGACCGGCCGGCGGCAGGTCCCGGCGGTACGCCCGATCAGGTCGCCCCGGCGGTCGCCGACTGTCGACGCCGCCTGGGGGAGCGCGGCGGCCAGCAGCGGCACCGGCATCCGGCGGACGTAGCCGGTGTTGGCGATCGGTTCGCCGGGGATGAACTCCCGGGCCAGCCAGTCCTGGTTCTTCGGGTGTTGCAGCGAGATGCGCAGTTCCCTGGAGTAGAGCTGGATGAGCCGGCGGGCCCGTTCCATGCACTCCTCGCGGGTCCGGCCGCCCACGGCGATCCGGTGCCAGCCGTGCGCCCGGGCGGAGTCCACCGGCAGGCCGGTGGTCATCTCGTCGCCGATCACCAGCGCCCGCTTGGCGAGCCGTTCCAGCTCGGGCGGGGCGTCGATGCCGTGCTCGGCGTAGTCGAGCTGCTGCGAGCGGATCATCCGCAGCCGGTGTTCGAGGTTACGGAAGGAGTCGCCGGAGCCGAGGATGTCGACCCGGGTGGAGATCTCCATCGGCCAGGGCAGCCGCTCGTGGAAGTGCAGCCACGGCTCGTGCCGTTCGGGGATCTCCAGCGGCTCCATCCGGCCGACCGCGAGCACGGCCACGTGCCGTTCCTCGCCGGTCATCCGGTTGACCAGCTTGACCGTGGTGCCGTACGGGGTGCGGTAACGCTCGACCTGTTCGGTGAGGGCGAGCAGGTCGCCGCGTTCCCACCGGCCGTTGGTCACCGGGGAGAGCGCACCGGGCGGGGCCATGCACAGCGCCACCGAGCGGTAGAGCAGCCATTCCAGCTCCTGCGCGGTGACCCGCCGGCCCCGCATGCCGAAGCTGCCCAGCACCTCGTCGAACTGTTCGACGGTACGGCCCAGCTTGCGGCGTTCACCGTCGGCGGTGCCTTTGCCGAAGGCGCGCAGCAGGCGTTCGGTGAGGGAGTCGCCGAGGGAACGGCGGGCGAAGGTGACCCCCAGGTAGGTCTGCCCCTCGGCGTGGTTGACCGACATCAGGTGCTGCTGGGCGGCGACCAGGTGGTCGGCCCAGCCGGGTGTGCCGGGGACGTCGGGCAGCGGTGACGCGGTGTGCGCGTCGATGGTGCGGGCCCACTCGTCGGCGGGGAACGGCCGGGTGGTGCGGCGCAGGTGCAGCCGGAAGCCGGCCAGGCCGGCGTACTGCTCCGAGATGGCGGAGAGCAGCGCCTCGCGTTCGGCGTCCGGGCGGAACGCCCACCGCACCTCGGGGAGCCAGTACCAGGCGGTGACCGTGTTGGGGGTGAACGTCAGGTGCCCGGCGATCTCGGTGATGGCCAGCTCGATCGACGGGTCCCGGTCCCCGAACTTGATCTTCGGTGGGCGTACCCGGACCGGCTTGGTCGCCGCGGTACGGCGGCTCGCCGCGCGTTCCCGGGGCGTGGCCAGTTCCCGCGAGCCGGGGTCCGCCGGTGCGACCCGGTCGGCGTCGACGGGCGCGGGCCGGGCCGGTTCGGCGGCCAGCGCGCCGGTCGGGGCGACCACGGCCTCGGCCCGGATCGGTTCGGCCGTTTCCGGCCAGGCGGGGGCGACGTCCTCCGGCCAGGCGGGGGTGGTGGGCTCCACCGGGGTGGGCCGGGGCCGGGGGGTCAGCGTCCCGTCGCGCCGGGCCGACCCGGCGTTCTCCCGGCGCGCCCTCTCGGCGGCCTCGCGCCGGCTCCG
>NZ_JACGMO010000141.1:0-19219 GCF_015354745.1 Micromonospora sp. S-DT3-3-22 | reverse complement strand
GGGTGTTGACCGCCAGCATCGGCGCGTTGGCCTCGTCGTTGGAGGTGTAGGCCGTGCGTACCACGCCACCGGCGGCCGGGCCTGGCCCGACGCGCTGGCCCACCCCGGCTCGGTCGTGGTGCTCGGCTGGCTGACCCTGCGGTCGTACCATCTGCGGAAGCGGCGTCGCCTGTCCTGGCGTGGCCGCCCGGTCAGCTAGGAGGACGCGGCATGGCGCGGATCGTGGTCATCGGCGCCGGCGTGGGCGGGCTGGCCACCGCCGCCCGGCTGGCCGTCAGCGGGCACGACGTGACCGTCTTCGAACGGTCCGACACCGTCGGCGGCAAGCTCGGCCGGTACGTCCACGACACCCCGGCGGGCAGCTTCCACTTCGACACCGGGCCGAGCCTGCTCACCCTGCCGCAGGTCTTCCACGACCTGTTCGAGGCCACCGGCGCGAAACTCGACGAGTACCTCGACCTGGCCCCGCTGGACCCGATCGTGCGGCACGTCTTCCCCGGCGGCGGGCCGGCCCTCGACTCGTGCGCCGACCCGGACGAGTTCGCCGCCCGGATCGGCGTCACCCTCGGCGGCCGGGCCGCCGCCGACTGGCAACGGCTGTGGCGGCGGGCCGCCCGGGTGTGGACCGCGTCGCACCGGGACATCCTGCGGCGGACCGTCGACTCGCCGCGCGACCTGGCGGCGCTGGCCTGGCGGCTGGGTGACCTGGCCGCGATCGGGCCCGGCCGCACCCTGCGCGGGCTGGGCCGCAGCCACCTGTCCGACCCCCGGCTGCGGATGCTGCTCGACCGGTACGCCACCTACACCGGCGCGGACCCGCGCCGCGCCCCGGCCGCGCTGGTCGCCGTCCCCTACGCCGAGCTGACCTTCGGCGGCTGGTACCTGCGCGGCGGGCTGGGCACCCTGGCCGACGCGCTGCTCTCCCGCTGCCTGGACCTGGGCGTCACGGTCCGCACCGGGGAGACCGTCACCCGGATCGACGCCGCCGGGGGCCGGGTGCACGGGGTACGCCTCGCCGGGGTCGCCGCGCCCGTTCCCGCCGACGTGGTCGTCGCCAACGCCGACGCGCTCACCGTCTACCGGGACCTGCTGCCGCACCCGGGACGGCTGGCCGCGCTCACCGACCGCAGCCTCGCCGGTTTCGTGCTGCTGCTCGGGGTACGCGGCGACTCCGGGCTGGCCCACCACAACGTCTTCTTCCCCACCGACTACGACGCCGAGTTCGACGCCGTCTTCGGCGCACCCGGGCGGGGGGTGCGGGCCCGGCCGGCGACCGACCCGACGGTCTTCGTCACCGTGGCCGACGACCCGATGGTCCGCCCGGCCGGGCACGAGGCGTGGTTCGTGCTGGTCAACGCCGCCCGCCACGGCACCGCCCCGGACGCCGTGGACTGGCGCCGGCCGGGGCTCGCCGACGCGTACGCCGACCGGATCCTCGACGTGCTCGCCGCACGCGGGGTCGACGTCCGGGACCGGCTGGTGTTCCGCGAGATCCGTACCCCCGCCGACCTGGATGCCGCGACCGCCGCGCCCGGCGGGTCGATCTACGGCACGGCCGGGGGGCTGCTCCGCCCGGCCAACCGGGGCCCGGCGCACGGGTTGTGGCTGGTCGGCGGCTCCGCCCACCCCGGCGGCGGCCTCCCCATGGTCACCCTGTCGGCGCAGATCGTCGCCGACGAGATCGGCCCCGCCTGGTAGTCCCCCTGCGGGCCGCGCCACGGGTGGGCCGCGTCGTCTTGGGGCCGCGTCGCCGTTGGGGCGAGAGAGCGGTATCCGGCGCTGGGGATACCGCTACCTCGCCGCCGTTGAGTCGATCATCGCCGGCCGGCCCGGGGAGCGGGCGGGTCAGCCGGCGTCGATCAGGGCGCGGCGGACGGTGGAGAGGAGCTGTCCCAGGCCGAAGCCGGCCAGCAGCACCCAGACCGCGGTGGCCATGGTGATGGTGCCGGCGGCGAGGTCGAGGTCGATCAGCCCGGTCAGCCCGGCCAGCAGCAGCCCGACCAGGGCGACGCAGACCCGGGTGGGTCGCTCCCCCACGGTGACCGCGCCGATCTCCCGCATCCCGGCGGCGACCGCGCGGGCCCGCACGTACTCGTGCAGCCAGGACAGCGCGCCGGCCGCGACCACCAGCGCACCCGGTGCCCCGACCAGCCAGAACGCCGCCAGCCAGGCGATCTCCCCGAGCCGGTCGGCGACCGAGTCGTAGACGTAGCCGAGCCGGGTGGTCCGACCGGTGGCGACCGCGACCGCCCCGTCGACGCTGTCGGCGACCGAGGCGAGCAGCACGAACAACGCGCCGACGACCGGCCCCTGCCCCGACCGGGCGCTGAACAGCGGCACGCACAGGCAGAGCAGCACCCCGCCGACGGTCACCGCGGTCGGGGTCACCCGCAGCCGACCCAGCACGTAACCGACGTGGTACGCGAAGCGCAGCCAGGCACGGACCACCGGCGCGGCGACCCGGGGGTCGAAGCCGCCGTGCAACCGCGCCCACGCGGTCGCGTACTCGTCCCACTTCAGCTGTGTGCCCACCATCGGTCAACCGTCGCGGCGCGGTCGAGGTGTCGGTGCCGGCGCGTTCACACCCGGGCGTCGGCCCGCAGGCTGCGCCACACCTCCCGGGTCGCGGGCGAACGGTTGAGGGTGATGAAGTGGATGCCGGGCACCCCCTCGTCGAGCAGCCGGGCGCACATCTCGCTGGCCTGCTCGATGCCGAGCCGGCGGACCGCCTCCGGGTCGTCGGCGACCCGCTCGAACCGCGCGGCCAGCGCGGGCGGGAAGGGCGCGCCGGACAGCTGCACCGAGCGTTCGATGGTGCCGAGCTGGGTCACCGGCATCACCCCGGCCAGGATCGGGGTGTCGCAGCCGGCCGCCGCCACCCGGTCACGCAGCCGCAGGTAGTCGTCGGCGTCGAAGAACATCTGGGTGATGGCGAACGCCGCGCCCGCCCGGCACTTGCGGACGAAGTGCGCGGTGTCGCTGGCCACGTCGGCCGAGCGGGGGTGCTTGTAGGGGAAGGCGGCCACCCCGACGCTGAAGTCACCGGCCTCGCGGACCAGCCGGACCAGGTCCTCGGCGTAGTCGACGCCCTCGGGGTGGCGGATCCACTCGCCGCCCGGGTCGCCGGGCGGGTCGCCCCGGACGGCGAGCACGTTGCGCACCCCCACGCCGGCCAGCCGCCCGATCACGTTGCGCAGCTCGGCGACGGAGTGGTTGACGGCGGTCAGGTGGGCCATCGGCAGCAGCGTGGTCTCGGTGGCGATCCGTTCGGTCACCGCGACCGTGGTGTCCCGGGTCGAGCCGCCGGCCCCGTAGGTGATCGACACGAACGACGGGCGCAGCGGCTCCAGCTCCCGGATCGCCTGCCAGAGCAGCCGCTCCCCCTGCGCCGTCTTGGGCGGGAAGAACTCGAAGGAGAACGTCGGCTGGCGGTCGCGGATCAGCTCCCCGATCGCCGGCTGGGGATTGGGAAGGACGGAGGGAAGACCGAGCGCCACGTGACGACTCTAGCGGGCGTCGCCGCCCGCCCTCACGCACTTCCCACGGGAGCATCGAAACCCACCGAAACCCGGTGTCGGTCGCCCGTCGTACCCCGGGGGTAGAACGAGAGGGCGCGGGTGGCGTCGGTGGGGGCCGACGCCCGGGGTCACGCGCGGGGGTCGGCAGCACCCGACCGTGGCACGTCGGCCGCCCTGCGGGGGCGGGCGGGCCGCGCCGACATCCGCCGGAGGACCGATGACCCCGTCCGACCCCCGCCCGCTCGGGCGGCTGATCACGCAGCTCCGGCTGGCCCGGGGCTGGAGCCAGCGGCGGCTCGCCGACGAGCTCTGCGCCGCCGCCGGCACGGCCACCCTGACCCGGCACGAGGTGTCCCGCTGGGAACGCTCGGTCCGCGTCCCGGGCGACCGCTGGCGGCGGCAGCTCGCCGTCGTGCTCGACGCCCCGATCGGGCCGCCGGCCGCCGGGCCGCCCCGGGCCCACCGGCCCATCCGCACCCGGCGGGCCGACCTGCGGACGCCGGGTCGCCCCGGGCCGGCCGCCGGGCGGGCCCGGTGCGGGCAACGGCCGGCGTCGGGGTGCCGCGCCGCCCGGGCGTACGGGGGCGGGGAGCAGACCGGGATGACGCGCCGAGGCGCTGGTGAGGCGGGGACGGCGGGGACCGGCTAGCGTCGTGGCGTGACCCACGCTGCTCCCGTCTCCCCCGTCGACCGTGCCGGCCTGCGGCAGCGTGTCGACAAGGCGCTGACCGAGTTCCTGGCCGGCCGGCGTAGCTGGATGGCCGGCATCGACGACGCCCTGACGCCGATCGCCGAGACCGTCGAGGGGTTCGTGCTCGGTGGCGGCAAGCGGCTGCGGCCGGCGTTCGCGTACTGGGGGTTCCGGGGGGCCGGCGGGGTGGACGCCGACCAGGTGGTGACGGCCCTGGCGGCGCTGGAGTTCTTCCAGGCCAGCGCCCTGATCCACGACGACCTGATGGACCGCTCCGACACCCGGCGCGGCGAGCCCGCGGTGCACCGGCGGTTCGCCACCCGGCACCGCGCCCACGGGTGGGGCGGCGACCCGGACGCCTTCGGCGACGCGGCGGCGATCCTGCTCGGGGACCTCTGCCTGGTCTGGTCCGACGAGCTGCTGCACTCCGCCGGGCTGGACCCGCACACGGTGGCCCGGGCCCGGCCGGTCTTCGACGAGATGCGCGGCGAGGTCACCGTCGGGCAGTACCTGGACGTGCTGACCCAGGCCACCGGGGAGGTCTCGCTGGACCGGGCGGGCAAGGTGGCCCGGTACAAGTCGGCCAAGTACACCGTCGAGCGGCCGTTGCTGCTCGGTGGCGCGCTCGCCGCCGCGTCCGCCGACGTGTGCACCGCCTACTCGGCGTACGGGTTGCCGCTCGGTGAGGCGTTCCAGCTCCGCGACGACGTGCTCGGGGTGTTCGGCGACCCGGCGCAGACCGGCAAGCCGGCCGGGGACGACCTGCGCGAGGGCAAGCGCACCTACCTGGTCGCGGCGGCGGTGGAGGCCGCCGACGAGGCCGGTCGGGAGCTGCTGCTCGGTCGGCTCGGCGATCCGGAGTTGGACGAGGACGGGGTGGCCCGGCTCCGTGAGCTGATCACCGCCACCGGCGCGCTGGCCCGTACCGAACAGCGCATCGTCACCCTGACCGACGCCGCGCTGGCCGCCCTGGCCGGCGTCGACCTCGACACCGAGGCCCGGCAGGCCCTGGTTGACCTCGCCATCGCCGCCACCCGCCGCGCCGACTGATCCCCCTCCCACTGCTCCACCCCCGCCTGAGCGTGTTGATCAAGAGGTTTGCGTCACGGATGTCTCCGAGGATGACCGAAACCTCTTGATCAACACGGTGCGGCGGGCGGCCGGAGGGAGCAGGGGTCAGAAGCCCAGGGCCTGGGCGCGGCGTTTGACCTCGCGGGCGTGGTCGCCGCCGAGGGTGACCGCGCCCGTGCCACCGGAGAGGGTGTCGTCGGGCTCGTAGAGCCAGCGCAGGGCGGCCTCGTCGTCGTAGCCGGCGTCGGCGAGCAGGGTGAGCACGCCGGGCAGGTGCTTGAGCACCGTCTTGTTGGCTACCAGGTCGGCGGGGACCCGGCGCACGCCGTCGCGGCGGACGGCGAGCAGCTCGCGGTCCCGGATCATCTGGTGGACCTTGCTGATCGACAGGTCGAGCCGCTCGGCGACGTCCGGGAGGGTGAGCCATGCGGCCGGGTCGACGGGGCCGCCGAGGTCGCTGCCGGCGGACTGGTCGGCGGGTACGGGTTCGGTCACCGGACCACCCTGCCACGTCGCCCGGCCACCCGTGCAGCGGCACCCCGTCGGGCCGGGGGTGAGCGCGGCGGGACCGGGCGGTGCCGGCCCCGGCTGTAGCATCCTGTTCAACCTTCACCCTCAGGACACATAGACTCCCTGCCGATGGACATACAGGTCGCCGACACGTTGCTGGGCTCGCTGCTCGACGGGCGCTACCGCATTCGCGGTCGCGTGGCCCGTGGCGGCATGGCGACCGTGTACACCGCCACCGACGAGCGCCTGGAGCGCACCGTCGCGGTGAAGATCATCCACCCGTCCCAGGCCGCCGAGGCGCGGTCCCGGCTGGCGGGCTTCCCGGGCCGGTTCACCGACGAGGCCAAGGCCATCGCCCGGCTGACCCACCCCAACGTGGTCGCCGTCTACGACCAGGGCACCCACCAGGGGCTGCCCTACCTGGTGATGGAGTACGTGCGGGGCCGCACCCTGCGCGAGGTGCTGGCCGAACGCCGCCGGCTCAACCCCGACGAGGCGTTGGCGATCATGGAGCAGATGCTCGCCGCGATCGCCGCCGCGCACCGGGCCGGGCTGGTCCACCGCGACGTCAAGCCGGAGAACGTGCTGGTCGCCGAGGCGCCCACCGGCGGGGTGGCCAACCTGGTCGACAGCGTGGTCAAGGTCGCCGACTTCGGCCTGGCCCGCGCGGTGGAGGCCAGCGCCGAGGAGGGCGACGGCAACCAGCTGATGGCGACCGTCGCGTACGTGGCGCCGGAGCTGGTCACCGACGGACGCGCCGACCCGCGAACCGACGTCTACTCGGCCGGCATCGTGCTGTTCGAGATGCTCACCGGCCGGGTGCCGTACGACGGGGACCGCCCGGTCGACGTGGCCTGGCAGCACGTCGACAAGGACGTCCCGGCCCCGTCGGTCCTGGTGCCCGGCCTGCCCCGGGTGCTCGACGAGTTGGTCGCGCGGTCGACCCGGCGGGACCCGGGCGCCCGGCCGGCCGACGCGGGCGCCCTGCTGGCCGAGGTGCAGGTGGCCCGGGACGACCTGGGCAACCCGAACGCGCACACCGCCGTGCTGGGCCGGGTGGCCGGGGAGCTGCCGGCGGTGGCCGAGCCGACGATGGTGGTCGCGGCGGTCAGCCCGGTGGCCCGGCCGACCTGGGCCCGGTTGCCCGAGCCGGCCGCCCCGCAGCGCCCGCACCGGCGGCGGGCCACCGAGGACACCGGCCTGGGGTCCCGGCTGGCGGAGCTGCGTACCCGGGTGATGGGCACCCCGCGCGGCCGGCTGTCGGTCGCGGCGGCCGTGGTGGTGATCGGCCTGCTCGCCGCGATGGGCGGCTGGTGGGTGGGGGTGGGCCGGTACACGGTCGCGCCGCAACTGGTGAACCTGAGCCGGGCCGACGCGCAGGCGCAGGCGGACCGGGCGGGCTTCCAGATCGCCTTCGCCACGCCGCGCTACGACGAGAAGATCCCCCGCGACGGGGTGATCTCCCAGGACCCGGGCTCGGCTGCCAAGATCCTCAAGGGTGGCACCATCACGCTGACCCTCTCCCTGGGCCCGGAGCGGTTCCCGCTGCCGGACGTCGTCGGCAAGGAGTTCGACCTGGCCGAGGCCGACCTGACCAGCGCGAAGCTGGTGGTCGCCAAGGGCACCCCCCGCTACGACGACAACCTGCCGGCCGGGGTGGTGGTGGACACCAACCCGAAGGTGGGCACCGAGGTGAAGCCGGGCACCAAGGTGACCGTCATCCTCAGCCGGGGCCGCGCCCCGATCACGGTGCCCGACCTGGTCGGCAAGAGCCTCACCGACGCCCGCACCACCCTGTCCCGGCTCGGCCTGGAACCGGTCGAGACGTACAAGGAATCCGACAAGCCGCGCGACGAGGTCCTCGGGCAGAGCCCGGCCGACGGAGCGGGCGTGGAGAAGGGCACCAAGGTCAAGCTGGACGTCAGCAAGGGCCCGCCGCAGGTGGTCGTCCCCCGGGTGGTCGACCTGCCCTGCCAGCAGGCCAAGCAGCAGTTGGAGGGGGCCGGCTTCCCGGTGACCGTGCAGTTCAACCCCAACGGCATCGTCCGGTTCCAGAACCCGGGCGAGAACTCGCAGGTGCCCCCGGGCACCCCGGTCACCCTGGGCTGCCTGTGAGCGCCCACCGGCCGGTCGGCTCGCACACCCCCACCTCGGGTGGGCTGGCCAGGGCGGCCCTGCCGTACGTGGACGCGACCGGCTCCCGGGTGGTGCAGGTCTACGTCTCCAACTCGCGGGGCTGGGCGCTGCCGCCCGGCGACCCGGCCCAGGACGCGCTGTTCGCCGAGGGCTGCGCCGCCCGGGGCGTGCCGGTCTACATTCACGCGTCGCTGCTGGTCAACCTCGGTTCGCCCACGGCCGCGACGGTGGAGAAGTCGGTGCAGACGCTGGCGCACGCGCTACGCCGGGGGCGGGCGATCGGGGCCCGGGGCGTGGTGTTCCACGCCGGCAGCGCGGTCGACGCCGACTACGCCGAGACCGCCCTGCGGCAGGTACGCGAGTCGCTGCTGCCGCTGCTCGACGAGACCACGGCCGGCGGCGGTCCACTGCTGCTGGTGGAGCCGAGCGCCGGTGGCGGCCGGTCGCTGGCCTCCCGGGTGGAGCACCTCGGCCCCTACCTGGACGCGGTGGACCGGCATCCGGGGCTGGGCGTCTGTTTCGACACCTGCCACGCCTGGGCGGCCGGGCACGACCTGGCCGTGGCGGGCGGCATGACGGCAACCCTGGACACCCTGGTCGCCACGGTCGGGGCGGACCGGCTCAAGCTGATCCACGCCAACGACTCCAAGGACCTGTGCGGCTCGACCCGGGACCGGCACGAGAACGTCGGCAAGGGCAACATCGGCGAACCGGCGTTCGCCGAGTTGATGACCCACCCGGCAACCGCCGGCATCCCCGTCGTCGTGGAAACCCCCACCGACAAGCACGAGGGCCACGCCACCGACATAGCCACCCTCACCCGCCTCCACCCCTAGCCCCCGCACCCTCCCCTTCCCCCGTTTCCGGGTGTTGATCAAGAGGTTTGCGTCATTCCGAAGATCGAACTTGACGCAAACCTCTTGATCAACGCGGACCGAACGCGGACAGGCGGGGTGGGGGCGACGGCGGGCAGGTCAGGGGGTGAGCAGGTCAGGGAGGATCTTGGCGGCGTGGTCGATGGCGGCGTCGTCGACGTCGAGGTGGGTGACCAGGCGGGCGGTACGGGGGCCGAGCACCGACAGCAGCACCCCCTCGGCGCGGGCGGCGGTGGCCAGGGCCCGCGCGTCGAGCCGGTGCCCGGTCAGGTCCAGCGGCACGATGTTCGTGCGTACCGGGCCGGCGAGCACCCCGCACGGGGCGAGCGCCTCGGCGAGCCGGGCGGCACGGGCGTGGTCGTCGGCGAGCCGGTCGAGGTGGTGGGCCAGGGCGTACCGGCCGGCGGCGGCGAGCACCCCGACCTGCCGCATCCCGCCCCCCATCCGCTTGCGCAGGAACCGGGCCCGGGTGATCTGTTCGGCACTGCCCACGACCAGCGAGCCGACCGGCGCGCCGAGCCCCTTGGAGAGGCAGACCGACAGGGTGTCGAAGAGCGCGCCGTACTCGTGCAGCGGCACCCCGTCGGCGACGTGCGCGTGCCAGATCCGGGCACCGTCACAGTGCAGGGCGAGACCGGCGGTGTCGGCGACCCGGCGCAGCTCCCGCAGGGTCGCCAGCGGGATCACCCCGCCACCGCCCCGGTTGTGGGTCTGCTCCACGGCGATCGCCCGGGTCGGCACCGCGAAGTAGCCGTCCGGCCGGATCATCGCCTCCACCACGCCCGGGTCCAGGCCCGCGCCGAGGGCCGGCCAGGTCCGCGTGGAGATCGCACCGTACGCCGCCGCCGCGCCGACCTCGTACGTCACCACGTGCGCGTCGGCGTCGCAGAGCAGCTCGTCACCGGGCGGGACGACCAGTTGCAGGGCGATCTGGTTGGCCATCGTCCCGGTCGGGGCGAAGAGCGCCGCCTCGTGCCCGAAGAGCGCGGCGACCTCGGCCTCCAGCGCGTTGACCGTCGGGTCCTCGGCGTAGACGTCGTCGCCGACCTCGGCGGCTGCCATCGCCGCCCGCATCCCGGCGGTCGGTCGGGTCACCGTGTCGGAACGCAGGTCCGCCACCGGGCCGACGCCCCCCGTCGGGTCAGCCACGGAGCATCTCCGCCACCAGGAAGGCCAGCTCCAGCGACTGCTGGGTGTTCAGCCGGGGGTCGCAGGCCGTCTCGTACCGGCCGGGCAGGTCGAGGTCCTCGATGCCCTGGGCGCCGCCGAGGCACTCGGTGACGTCCTCGCCGGTCAGCTCGACGTGGATGCCGCCCGGATGGGTGTCCAGCCCGCGGTGCACCTCGAAGTAGCCGAGCACCTCGTCGACGATCCGGTCGAAGTGCCGGGTCTTGTAGCCGTTGGAGGACTCGTGGGTGTTGCCGTGCATCGGGTCGCACTGCCACACCACCTTCGCCCCGGCGGCGGTGACCTTGGCCACGATCGGCGGCAACGCGTCGCGGACCTTGTGGTTGCCCATCCGGCTGATCAGGGTGAGCCGACCGGGGATGTTGTCCGGGTTGAGCTTCTCGCACAGCTCGATCGCCTCGTCCGGCCGGGTGGTCGGGCCGAGCTTCACGCCGATCGGGTTGGCGATGCGGGAGATGAAGTCGATGTGCGCGCCGTCGAGCTGCCGGGTCCGCTCGCCGACCCAGAGGAAGTGCCCGGACAGCCCGTACGCCCGGCGGTCGGAGACCCGGGTGAGCGCCCGGTCGTACTCCAGGGCCAGCGCCTCGTGCGAGCAGTAGAGGGTGACGGTACGCAGCGCCTCGTCCTCGGTCATCCCGCAGGCCCGGATGAACGCGATGGCCCGGTCGATCTCCCGGGCGATCGCCTCGTAACGCTCCCCCGCCGGGGAGTTCTTGACGAAACCCTTGTTCCAGTCGTGCACCGCGTGCAGGTCGGCCAGGCCGCCGGCCAGGTAGGCGCGCAGCATGTTCATCGCGGCGGCCGAGTTCGCGTACGCCCGGATCATGCGCTGCGGGTCGGCGACCCGGGCGGCCGGGTCGGCCTCCAGCGAGTTGATCATGTCGCCGCGGTAGGCGGGCAGCCCCCGGGCGTCGGTCGGCAACGACCGGGGCTTGGTGTACTGGCCGGCGACCCGGGCCACCTTCACCACCGGCAGGGACGCGCCGTAGGTGAGCACGATCGCCATCTGGAGCAGGGTGCGGGCGTTGGCCAGCAGGTGGCTCTCGGTGTTGTCGGCGAAGGTCTCGGCGCAGTCGCCGCCCTGGAGCAGGAACGCCTTGCCCTCGCAGACCAGCGCCAGCTTGCGGCGGAGCTGGTCGACCTCGTAGGGGGCGACCACCGACGGCACGGTGTCGAGCACCTTGCACACCTCGGCGACCTGGGCCGGGTCGGACCACGGCGGGATCTGCTGACGGGGCAGGTCACGCCACCGGTCGAGGCCGAGCGCGGCATCCTCGGCCGAGTCGACGGTGGGGCGGCTGGTCTGCAGCCCGGGGCTGCTCACGGCGGGGTAGCTCAGCTGATGCCACTCATGGCGCATGGGAGAAAGCGTACGGCGACGGTCCGGACGCTGCGCCCCCGAGGGGCGTGGTTCCGGCAGTTGGGAGTCAGGGGGTCGGGGACGGCGCGGGGCTGTGCCCGCCGGGTTCCTCACCTGCGATGCACCAGTCCGCGCCGTCGCGGGTGACCGTGAACAGCAGCGGCCGGGTGGTCTTCTTCGACCCCACCGAAACGGTCACCGTGGTGCTGACCTCCTGCCCCCGGTCACCGGTGCGGATGTCGGTGATGGTCGCCCCGGGCACCTGGAAATGGTCGGCGAAATCACCGTTCGGCCCGGTCGCGGCGGCGTCGAAACCCGCCTGCATCGTCGCGCAGAGCTGGTTGCGGCCGGCGGCCGGGTCCTTGGCGGCCATCGCGTCGAGGTACGCCTGGACCCGCTCGCGGGCCTTGGCCGACGCCTCCTGGACGGGCACCCTGGTGGGCCCGCCGTCGGCCTCGTCGTCCCCGCCGAGGCCGCAGCTGAGCAGGGCGAACGGCAGCAGGGCCAGCGGTACGACGCTGGCGGTGCGGAGCCTGCGGCCCATGCGTCCTCCCCGGGTACGGATGTCGACGGTGCGGATGTCGAGCGGCGAGTCTGCCACACCGCACCCGTCCGGTGGCAACCCGTCACGGCCGCGCCGGCCCGGCCCGTCGGCGTTTCGCCCGGCGGGACCGCCGCCGACCGGGCCGGACAGCCGGGCGGGGAGGGACCGGTGACCGGTCCCTCCCCGCGCGGGTGGTGCGTCGGGCGCTCGGCTCAGCCGAGGCCGCCCTTGATGGCGCCGATCAGCTCACCGTTGCCGGTGTCGCCGGAGAGTTCCCAGAAGAACGCGCCACCGAGGCCCTGGTTCTTCGCGTAGGTCATCTTGCCGCCGATGGTGGCCGGCGTGTCGTAGCTCCACCAGTTGCTGCCGCACTTGGCGTACGCCGTACCGGCGATCGTGCCGGTGGCCGGGCAGGTGTTCTTGAGGACCTTGTAGTCCTCGATGCCCGCCTCGTAGGTGCCGGGGGCCGCGCCGGTGGCGGTGCCCCCCGGGGCGGCCTGGGTCACCCCGGTCCAGCCGCGACCGTAGAAGCCGATGCCGAGCAGCAGCTTGCTGGCCGGCACGCCCTTGGACTTGAGCTTCTGGATCGCCGCGTCGGAGTTGAAGCCCTGCTGCGGAATCCCGGTGTACGAGGTGAGCGGCGAGTGCGGGGCGGTGGGACCCTGGGCGTTGAACGCGCCGAAGTAGTCGTACGTCATCGGCATCAGCCAGTTGAGGTTGCCCACCGCACCGGCGTAGTCGGTGGCGTCGATCTTGCCGCCGTTGCTGCCGTCGGCGGTGATCGCCGCGGTGACCAGGGCCGACGAGCCGAACTTGGACCGCAGTGCGGAGATCACGTTCTTGAACGCGTTCGGGCCGCTGCTGTCACAGCTCAGACCGCAGGCGTTGGGGTACTCCCAGTCGACGTCGATGCCGTCGAAGACGTCCGCCCAGCGCGGGTCCTCGACCAGGTTGTAGCAGCTCTCGGCGAACGCGGCCGGGTTCTGCGCGGCCTGGGTGAAGCCACCCGACCAGGTCCAGCCGCCGAAGGACCAGATCACCTTGAGGTGCGGGTACATCTTCTTGAGCTTCCGCAGCTGGTTGAAGCTGCCGCGCAGCGGCTGGTCCCAGGTGTCGGCGACGCCGTCCACGCTGTCGGCCGCGGTGTACGCCTTGTCGTAGTCGGCGTAGCTGTCCCCGATCGTGCAGCGGCCGCCGGTGGTGTTGCCGAAGGCGTACAGGATGTGGGTCAGTTTGGCGGCGGAGCCGCTGGTGGCGATGTTCTTGACGTGGTAGTTGCGCCCGTAGACGCCCCACTCGGCGAAGTAGCCGACGACCTTCTTGTCCCCGCTGGGCGGGGTGGTGGTGGGCGGCGGGGTCGTCGGGGGCGCGGTCGTCGGCGGGGTGGTGGTGGGCGGGGCGGTCGTCGGCGGGGCGGTCGTCGGCGGCTTCGTGGTGGTCGGCGGGGTGCCCCCGCCGCACGACGCGCCGTTGATCGTGCAGTTCAGCGGCGCCTTGTACGGCCCGGTGCCGTTGTAGCCCCAGCTGAAGCTGGCCCCCGGGGCGAGCGGCCCGGCCCAGCTCTTCTTCACCGCCACGTAGTGGTTGCCGCTGCTGGTGACGTCGGCGTCCCAGAAGCTGCTGATGGTGGTGCCGGACGGCAGGTCGAACTCGATACGCCAGGTGCTGACGCTGGCGCTGGAGCCGTTGGCGACGGTGACCCGCCCTTCGTGGCCGGTCCCCCAGTCCTGCGCCGAGGCGAATGTCGCGGTGACGCTTCCGGCGCCGAACGCCGAGGTCACCGGTACCGCCGCCACGGTCAGCGCCACGACGGCGCCGGCCCAGAGGGCGCGGCGGAGCGATCTCTTCATGAGGCGCCTCCTCAAACAGTTAGGAAACTTTCCAAATCGATGGGGAGACGCTACTCACACCGTCATCACTTCGTCAAGATGCGCATCCGTCGATTCATCACACCGACCACGGCCAGGTGGCGGCGCGACCCGGCCTGGTGGTGGCGCGGCGGCGGCGAACCGGGCGGCGGGGCCGGGCGCTAACCTCGCGGCATGACCGTCTTCGACATCGAGATCGACGCCCTGGCCGGCGGCCCGGCCGAGCTGGCCGGCTACCGGGGCCGGGCGCTGCTGGTCGTGAACGTGGCCTCCCGCTGCGGCCTCACCCCGCAGTACGCCGGCCTCCAGGCGCTGGCCACCGAGTACGCCGACCGGGGCCTGGTGGTGCTCGGCGTGCCGTGCAACCAGTTCGCCGGGCAGGAACCCGGCACGGCCGCCGAGATCGGCGAGTTCTGCCAGGTCAACTACGGGGTCACCTTTCCGCTGACCGAGAAGGTCGACGTCAACGGCCCGGCCCGCCACCCGCTCTACGCGGCGCTTGTCGACACCCCCGACGCCGAGGGACACACCGGCGACGTCCGGTGGAACTTCGAGAAGTTCCTGGTCGCCCCGGAGGGTGCGGTCGCCGCCCGGTTCGCGCCGACGGTCACCCCGGACTCGGCCGAACTGCGCGCCGCCATCGAGAAGGTCCTCCCCGCCTGAAAGATCCTCCCCGCCCGCAAAAGCCCTCCCGCCTGACCGGGCGTTCCGGCGGCCCTCCCCGGAATGCCCCTGCCACCCTCGGAGCCGGGTGCCGTCCGGACCCGTACCGGTCGGGCCCGGCTCCGTCCGGTTCCCACCCTCCGGGTCGGGGCCCCACCCGTGCCCACCGAGCACCGTCCGTGACGCGAACCACCCGCCACCACTGTCTCTCCGCGCCCTTTCGAGCTGACGACACCAACGGATCGCCCCTGCGGGCCGGCCGGGTGGTCCACGTCACCCCCTCCGACAGGTGCAGGCGGTTCACGTCACCCCCTCCGACGGGTGCGGGCGGTCCACGTCACTGCCACGCACCGGAACCGGGGACCGGACCGGCTGCGACTCCCGCCCCATGCCGGGCAGCACCGTCCGGCCCCGGGGCGACAACACGCCACGTGATCCCCTACCGATCACGACACCCGGGCCGGGGGTCCCGCCCCGAAGTGCGGCGCCGATGACCAGCCACGTGCCGCAGGCGGCCGAATCCGCGTCCTCGACGCCCGACCGGGCCCTTCACGGCCCTGAAGGAGCCGCTCAGGGCCGCACCGGGCATCGAGTCGCCAACGTCATCAGCTCGAAAGCGTCCGCGACGGCATCGGTAGGTGGGGCGATGCCGGCACTCGACACCCGCCGGTCGTCCCGTTCGACGCCCCATCACCGGGGCAGCCCGCCCGCTTCCCGGCCCGTCCGGAAGCGGCCGTGACCGCGCCGACCCCGGGCGGGGCGACGCGGTCACGGCGTTGCCGACGGGACGCGGATCAGGTCGGCGCGCGATACGGGGCGAGCCAGCCGACACGGCAGGCCACGACGCAGCCCCGCAGGCCAGCCGACACCGGGCGGCGGGTCAGCCGGCGGCGGACCGGAAGACCGGGTAGTAGCCGCCGGACTGGCCGGCCGCCGTCGGGTGGTAGGAGACGCCGAGGTTGACGAAGTTCAGCGCGTGCAGCCACTTCTCGCCGTAGCTGCACAGCTGGTGACCGACGAAGATGGACCGTACGTCGGCGAACGTGAAGCCGGCCGAGGTCGCGGCGGTACGGGTGATGTCGTCGATCAGGTTGATACCTTCGTTGATCTTCGCCCGGGAGTTCGCGCTGAGCCCCACGCAGACCGTGCCGAGCTGGTAGAAGACCGGGTAGCCGACCACCACCACGCGGGCCGACGGGGCGCGGGACCTGATGCCGTTGTAGACGGTGGCGAGCTTGGCGGGCAGTTCCGCGCGGGCCTTGTTCTCGGCGGCCTGCACCGCCGCGACACACTGGGTCTCCCCCTGGAGCACGCAGGTCGACATGATCGAGGTGAAGCCGACGTCGTTGCCGCCGATGGTGACGCTGACCAGGGTGGTGGTGGAGCTGAGCGCGGAGAGCTGACTGTTGACCACGTCGGTGGTGGTCGCGCCGGAGCAGGCCACCGACTTGTACGAGGCGGGCTTGATGTTGGCGTTGTACAGCGCCGGGTACGCGTTGGTGCTGCGCTGGCAGGAACCGCTCTCGGAGGTGTAGCTGTCGGCGCCGACGCCCGAGGCGTACGAGTCGCCGAGGGCCACGTACCGGTCGCTGGGGGCGGCCTGGACGGGCACCGCCGCGCCGAGGGTCACGCCGATTGATGCCGCGAGACTCACGGCGAGGGTCACGAGTCGGGGTCTCCGCACGTCGCACTCCTGGGGGTGGGGAAGTGGTGGTGGGAGATAGATATCACTCGATCAGATGTTTGGGGAAGATTATCGATGGGCAACAGGGGTAACTAGGGGTTCACCGGCGCGCGACGTCCCCGACGCGCGGCCGGCCCGTCCGGCCGACGTGGACGGTCGCCATCCACCGCATGACCCGTCGATCCGGTCGGGAATACGCACCCGAGCGACCCGGTTGGTCACCGGCATGACAACTGTGGGACTCATCGGCAGCGGCAACATCGGCAGCACCCTGGCCCGGCTGGCGGTCACCGCCGGCCACGACGTGGTGCTCAGCAACTCGCGCGGTCCGGAGACGCTCAAGGACCTGGTCGACGAGCTGGGCATACGGGCCCGGGCGGCCACCCCGGACGAGGCTGCGGCAGCGGGTGACCTGGTGGTGGTCACCATCCCCCTGCGGGCCTACCGGGACGTGCCGGCCGCGCCGCTCGCCGGCAAGACCGTCATCGACACCAACAACTACTACCCGGAGCGCGACGGCAGCATCCCGGAGCTGGACGACGAGTCGACCACCACCAGCGAGCTGCTCCAGCGGCACCTGCCGGAGTCGCGGGTGGTCAAGGCGTTCAACAACATCTACTTCAAGCACCTGCTCGCCCTGGCCCGTCCGGCGGGGGCCGCCGACCGTACCTCACTGCCCGTCGCCGGGAACGACGACGCGGCCAAGGCCGAGGCCACCGCGTTCATCGACTCCGTCGGGTACGACACGGTCGACGTGGGGCCGCTCGCCGAGGGCTGGCGGTTCCAGCGGGACACCGCCGCGTACGGCGTCTTCTACACCGCCGACCCGGCGGCGGGCTACGAGCAGCCGGGCCTGCCCACCGACGCGCAGCGGCTGCGGGACGCCCTGGCCGCCGCCCGCCGCTACGCCGACGCCTGACCGACGCCCCACCACGCCGGCGGGACGGCAGCCGCGAGGCCCGTCCCGCCCGGCGGGCGGGCGGGCGGCCGTGGTCAGCGGGCGGCCCGCCACTCGTCGGCCAGCACAGCCCACACCTCCATGTCGACCCGGCCCGCCGGCCCCGGGGCGACCTGACGCAGGGTGCCCTCGTGCCGCATGCCGAGCCGCCGGGCCACCGCGATGCTGCGGACGTTGCCGACGCTGGTCCGCCACTCGACCCGGTGGATGCCACGTTCCCGGATCGCCCAGTCCACGATCCGGGTCGCCGCCCGGGTGACCAGCCCCCGACCCTCGGCGGCCGGTTCCAGCCAGCAGCCGGCCTCGGCCACCCCGGTCGCGGTGCTGTACGACACGAACAGCACCCCGCCGACCAGGACGCCGTCGAGCCAGATCCCCCAGATGCCCCCGGCGTCGGCGGCCCACTTGTCGGCGGAACGACGCAGCACCCGGCGGGCCGACTCCAGGTCGGTGGCCACGAAGGACGCCCCCACCCACGGGGCGATGTGTTCCCGGGCCCGGTCCAGGTGGGCCAGGAACTCCTCGGCCTGCCACGGCGAGAGCGGACGCAACTCGGCGGTGTCGGTCAACGGCAGCGCGAACATCGTTCAGTTCCTCCGGTGTGCGACGGGCAGGCTCAGCCGCAGCGTCGGCCCGACGGTGGGCACGAACCCCAGCGACCGGTAGAGCGGTTCCCCCTGGGGCGAGGCCCGCAGGTCGATCTTGCCGACCCCGCGCTGCCGGTACCAGTCGAGCAGCGCCTCCAGGCAGGCCCGGGAGTAGCCGCGCCGACGGTGCACCGGATCGGTGACCACGTTGAACACGTACCCGGTCAGGCCGTCGGGGTTGCCAGGGCCGCCGAGCCGCTGCTCGATGGTCCCGGTCGCGCAGGCCGCCAGGACGCCCGGCCGGTCCGGGTCGTCGACGACGAAGACCGCCATCAGGTCGGCCGGCTCGGCCAGCCGCCGGTGCAGCACCTCCCGGGCCGCCTGCTGCCAGGGCCCCGGCGCGGGGGCCATCTGGTCGATGTCGGCCAGCATCACCCCACGCAGGCGAACGATCTCACCGGCGTCGGCGACCACGGCCCGTCGAACGTTGATCACGAACGGACGGTACCGGATGGCGGGGACGGGCCACCGGACCGCACCACGCTGATCGGAAACGACAGGACACGACGGCCGGCCAACTTGCGATCGGGTCCCGTCCACGGGACGCTGAGGGTCGGCACCGACACCACCCCCGGAGGCGAGATGCCCCAGCTCCGTACCGCGCCGCACCGGCTGCTCGCCGCCGCCGGCACCCTCCTGCTCGGCACCGCACTGGCCACCGTCGGCGGCACGCCGGCCGGGGCGGCGGCCGGTGACGTCGGCTACGTCCGGCTCGCCCACCTCTCCCCCGACACCCCGGCCGTGGACGTCTACCTCTCCGCCCCGGGCGCGGCGACGCCGCAGGTCTTCCCCGCCGTCGGATACGGCGTCGTCTCCCGCTACCTACCGCTGGCCGTCGGCCGGTACGCGGTGGCGATGCGGCAGGCCGGCGCACCGGCCAGCGAGCCGCCGGTGCTCACCACCGAGGTGGCACTGCGCGCGGGCGAGGCGTACACGGTGGCCGGGGTGGGCCGCTACGCCGACCTCGGCCTACGGGTGCTCGCCGACGACCTCAGCGCCCCGACGGCCGGCCGGGCGAAGGTGCGGGTCGTCCAGGCGTCCGTGCGGGCCCCGGTGGTCGACGTGACCGCCGACGACGGGCCGGCCATCGCCGACGCCGTCCGGTTCGCCACCACCACCGACTACCGGCAGGTCGACCCGGGACGCTGGCGGCTGCGCCTCGGTGGCGGCAGCGGGCCGAGCACCGACGCCGAGGTGACCCTCACCGGGGGACGGGTCTATTCGCTGCTGGTGCTCGACGGCAAGCGGGGCGGGTTGACCGTCGAGCTGCGCGAGGACGCCCGGGGTGGCGGGACCGCACCGGCGGGCGGGGTGCCGGCGGGGGCCGGCGGGCTGGCCGGGGGCGGGCTCGGGGCGTACCCGGTGATGGCCGGCGGGGTGCTCGCGGGGGCCGTGGTGGTGGGCACGACGGTGCTGGTGCGGCGTCGGCGGCGACCGGTCTGGTGACCCGGCCCGGCTTCGCGATCCGCCGGCACCGGGCCCGGCCCGCGCCGGCTGCCGTCCTGG